>JAAOZJ010000130.1 GCA_011605835.1 Thermoproteota archaeon | reverse complement strand
TTCGGGCCCGAGGGCTGCGGTAAGACAGCATGGCTCAAGCAGGCGACCGAGACTTTGAGGGAGATGGGCTATGAGGCGATCTACGTGGATCCGATGCGGAGGGACTTCGTCGTTCGCACGGACGTCAGGGAACTCGTCGAGAAGTTCGCTGAGGCGACCTCCGAGGCCATCGGGGTGGCTCAGCTGAAGCTAGCGACGCTGGCGATAGACGCGGTCAAGTGGCTGGTGAGCAAGTGGAGGAGGGGGAAGGTCGCGGTCTTGGTCGACGACGCCTTTCAAGCCATAGGGCCGGACAAGGCTGCCATGTACGTTAAGGCCCTGCTAGGTCTAGTGGAATATCCTCCTGAGGGTTATGAGAGGATAGTGGCGATAGCCGCCACGAGTGAGGGCCTGTCAAGGAGGGAGATAGGCAGGCACAGGTGGGCGACCATTAGGCCCATGTGGAACATGAGTAAGAAGGGGTTCGAGGAACTGTACGAGAAGTTGCCCGGGCCTAAGCCCGACTTCGAGGAGGCGTGGAGGCTCACAGGCGGTAACCCCGAGATGCTCGCGAAGCTTTACGAGGCCAAGTGGAAGGCGGACGCGGTCGTGGCAGAGCTCGTGAGGGCAAAGGAATTGACGAAGGACTTCATTAAAAAGTGGAGCTCTTACTTGAAGAGGGTAGTTGAGGATCCTCAAAGCCTATGGGAAGAGGACTTCCCGGATGGCCTCAGAGAAGAGCTCATCGCTAAGAACCTCATAGTGTACAACATATACGACAGGGACCCTTGGTTCTGGATCGACGAGCCCCCACCTGAGAAGGACCTGGAGCTGGGGATCGGGAAGGACGTTGCTTGGCAAACGCCGTTGCACAGAGAAGCTGTGAGGAGAGCCGTTGTAGCTTTTAGATAAAGCGTCTTTGTAAATAGTTGCAAAGACGTGGAGACCACCTCCGCCCAACGCAACACTTGCTAGCCGCTCACCACTTGAACCACGCCCGTGAGCTCGTGAGAGCGATGAGGGACGCGCAACCGCAGAATCGATGACTATTGCCCCGAGCCAAAGAGAGGGCAGGAGTAAAAGGCTGAAGGCGTGTGAGGGGCTTTGGGGTTACGTGGAGCCCTGATGGCCTCGCATGTGAGAGGGTGAGAACCCGACCGATGCGAGGAACCCCAAGGCGATCGAGTTGTGAACGTTCAAAACTGTTCAGAGCTGATTAAAGTGATTGCCTTAGAGAAACCCTTAGCACAACTGTAGAGGACGCAAAGAGAGAGAGTCTTGGCCTTCACGATTATCCACATCATTTGCTCGTTCTACATTAGATGACAATGTAGAAGACGGGCCCGGGGGGATTTGAACCCCCGACCTCCGGCTCCGAAGGCCGTTGCTCTATCCTGGCTGAGCTACGGGCCCCTTAATTTTAACTGGCCCCTCCTTTAAGCCTCTTTCTTGGGCGAGCCGTGGAGAGGCTAGCGTTGATGAGTATCAAGCCCAAGTACGGCCTGGAGATATTGAGGGGCCGCAAGAAGGTCGAGCTCAGGGGCTTTGTGGGCGAGATAGCTTCAGGCGACGTGGTTGTCCTCTACTTGAGCTCTCCAGTTCAAGCCATAGGCGGGGAGTTCAGGGCTGGGAGGATAGTCTTCGGGGTCGATGAGATTAAGAGGTTCGTGGAGAGCCTTGAGGATCCGGGGGTCGATGAGGAGGACTGGGGCTACTTAGTCGGCAGGAGGAAGCCGATGGCGATAGAGGTCTTGGACCCGGTGGAGTACGAGGTCAAGGTGGCGTTGCGAGCCCTGAGGGAAGAGATCCCGAACTTCAGGCCCCCTCTGAGCTACAGGCTCGTGAAGCCCGCTGAGCCCCTCTACGGCGCCATAGAGAGGATTAGGAGGATGGCCCTTAAACGCCCCGAAATCTAAACCTAGCCCCCCTCACGAGCCCGTTGACCAAGTCCCTCAAGGCCCCTTCTTGGTCTTTGGCCTTGACCACGCCAGAGGCTACCAAGATTCCTTGGGCCCCAAGATTGAGCGCGGCCTCCACGTCCTCGCCACTCGTTATCCCCGCACCGCATATGACGATGACCTCGGGGTTCACTTGCCTGATTAGCTTTATCGTGTCAGTTATCACCTCCGGCCTGGTCTTGGAGACGGCCTTCCCGGTGCCGATGAGCTCCGGGGGCTCTATGGCTATGAACCTAGGCCTCAGGGCGGAGAGAGAGGCCGCTACCTCGGGTGTGTTCGCGCACACGACGACCTCTAGGCCCGCGTCCCTAGCCCTCTTGACGACTTCGTCTATCTCGTCTATCCGTAGCCTCTTCTCTGAGTGATTGACCAGGGTCCCCACGGCCCCGGCTTCCTTGACTGCCTCGATCGATATGCTCCCGGTGTAGGCCCCAGGCGGGTAGGGGTCGACGTGTTGTGCCAAGACAGGGATCGAGACCGAGGAGGCCACCGCAGCGATGTCGACTGCTTGGGGAGCCACCGCAACGCTGACTCCAAGCTCGCTTGCTACTTTCTCGCACTTCCTCGCCAGCTCCAGGGCCCTCCGACCGGTCGCCTCCAGATAGGTCTTGAAGTTCACTATGATGAGAGGAGGCTCGAGCTCTTTCATATCAATACCGAGCCCTGGGATCATTTAAAAAGGTTATTTAAAGGGGCTTGGGAAGGCTTTAGCTCAGAGGTCCCTTGCTTCCACACCCGGTCGACGAGATAAGGTGCTCGAAGAGCGAGGACTTAAAGGGCTTCAACGTAGCGCTCTGCGTCACAGGTAGCGTCGCCTCCTATAGGGCCTTGGACTTAGCTCGAGAGCTGATAAGGAGAGGGGCGAGCGTAAGGTTCGTCGCCACCCCCGCCTCCTTGAGGTTCGTGACCCCGACCATGATGTACTGGGCCTCTGGCCAGAAGCCGATAGTAAAGGGCACCGGGAGGACTGAGCATATAGCCATCGCTAGCGGGAGTGGTTGGGCCCACGCCGTGGTTGTGGCGCCCGCGACTGCCAACACCATATGCAAGCTCGCCAACGGGATCTCTGATAACGTGGTAATGGACGTTTTGGTGACGGCCTTGGGCTCTAAGAAGCCGATAGTAGTGGCCCCAGCCATGCACTCAGACATGTACTTCTCGCCCGTGGTTAAAGAGGGGCTCGAGAGACTGAGGAAGATGGGGGTAGTAGTGGTTGACCCGGACTTCGATGAGGGTAGGCTGAGGATGGCCTCTGTGGAGGAGATAGCCGACGTCGTGGAGGACTCTCTGAACCCCGTGGTCGGGTTAAGGGGCTTAAAGGTCCTCGTGACAGCAGGGCCGACGCGCGAGCACTTGGACCCCGTGAGGTTTCTCAGCAATGCCAGCTCGGGCAAGATGGGCTACGCCATAGCCTCTGTGTGCGCCAACAATGGCGCTGAGACGTTCTTGGTATCGGGCCCCACGAACCTCAAGCCGCCCAAGGGCGTGCGCTTCAAGGGCGTCACCTCCACGAGGGATATGCTGGACGCATGTCTAGACGTCGTTGACAGGGAGGGCCCCCAAATAATAGTGCTGGCGGCGGCGCCCTCGGACTTCTACTTCGAAGAGAGCTATAGCGACAAGGTGAGCTCGGACACTACCCTGAGAGTCACCTTAAAGCCTACACCCAAGATATCGAAGGCCCTGAGAGAGAGGGCGCCAAGAGCCGTCCTAGTGGGCTTCAAGGCTGAGCACGGCATCCCCCTCGAGGAGCACGTGAAGAGGGCGAGGGCGAGGATGGAGGAACACGGCTTCGACATAATAGTTGCCAACGACGTCTCGAGGCGCGACATAGGCTTCGGCTCAGACTTCAACGAAGGCGTCATCATAACCAGGGTCAGAACGTTCGCGACTGGCAGGCTGACCAAGAGGGCCTTGGCTCGAGTACTCTTGCGCGAGGCAGTCGAGGCGTTGAAGCTGAAGAGGGCCTCGGGCTAAGCCTGGAGCTTCCTGACCCTCTCGAATATCTCGAGCCACGTGAGCACGCAACGGCCGAGCTCGTAGAGCCTGTCCACGTCACTCTCGTACTTGGCCATGTTCGTGAGCTCCATGAGCTTCTGGCTCGCAGTCGACGTTAGCTCGCCTATGACCTGTATTTGCATAGTCTTAGCTACGTCCTCCCCCTCCTTTACGAAAACGACCCTCTTCTCGCACCCTGGGCAGTACACGTCGCCGCTCTTCAATTTAAAAAGAGGGGAGTTGCATATTGGACATACGTCGGCGAGCATCGTCGCTCCGCTTCTCAGAAGGTCAACCATGCGCTTCATCCTAACGGCCTCGTCCCTATCCCTGCTCACGAGGAGACCACCGACCTAGGCTTCTAATCCTTCACCTGCTCCAGTATGCTGACGGCTTGCCAGATGGCCGTCCTGGCGAAGAGCGGCATGTTGGGATCTTGGCTGCACTCGTCGAGTATGCTTATGGCGTTCGCCGCCCTTACGCCGGGCGTGTACTTCTTGTCCTTCAAGACCTTTATTGATTCGCTGCAAGCCCTCCTGATGTTTCGGGGAACCCCGAGGTCGTCGGCTATTCTCTGCAGAACCGTGATGGCTTGCTGTATCTTACGCTCGACGTCACTCTCGGCAGACACAGACGACACCTCGCGCAAAGCAAGCCAGGAGGGAGAGCAGATGCAGAGCCTGATAAGAAAAGGCTTAAGCTCTTTCTTAAAAATCTTTCATAATAAAGTCGAACGCGGTAGGCGAGAGGACGTGGGTGCTTCGCCGTGGCCGATGTCTCCGTGATGGTTAGGGGGATATACACGACGGCCCTTGTCAAGCTACTGCTCGACCACGGCTTCAAGATCGCCAAGCCCTCGACCACCACGGCCGAGAGGTTCGGGCTCAAAGACCCGCCCAAGGAGTGGGACGCGGTTATCAGGGACTACAAGCCGCCCCAGGGCTCCATAGCCGTCGAGGGCCCCAGGGCTCGCGAGGTCGTGGGGCTCTTAATGGAGAGCCTGCCTGACGTCGTCGTCGTGAGCAAGAAGGCTGGCTACGAGATCTACAAAGGGATCGTCGAGAAAGTAGACGAAAGGGGTTCTTACATAAACTACGGCGAGGGTATGGGCCTCTTGCCCGAGAAGCTCGTGGAGGGGCAGGAAGTTATGGTCTCGCCGATCAGGAACGCGAATTCCAAGGGCAATCACGTTGCCCTGACGAAGAGAGTGAGGATAATCGGCCGCTATGCGGACTTGGTGAAGGAGGGCTGGGTCTCCACGCCTAAAGACGCGCCCCCGACTACGACCAGTAAGTTGATGAACTTAGGCAATTTGATGAGGCCGCCGGACTGGGGAGTACAGTGGAAGAGGGAGGCATTAACAGCGAGCATGAGCGAGTTACTCGAGGAGCTCCAGAGGTTGAAGGAGGAGGCCCTGAAGCTGATGCAGAGGGCTCAAGAGTCCAAGGCACCTTGCCTCGTCTACGAGCCGCCGACGCGCTACGTGGTCATGGTGCCTTACGGGAGCAAGAAGCGCCTCGACGAGCTCCGAGGCCTCGTAGTCACCACCATGCCCAACCACCACTTGATAAAGAGCTGGGGGAGGAAGTACGCGTACGCCGTCGACGTCGTGGAGAAGCTCATGGCCTTTCTCCCTCTAGGCTCGGGAGCTGGTGCCATGGCCTCCAGCGTGATCACGAGGAGCGTGGTCAAGGAGGGGGCGAGAATGGTCGTGGAGCACGTGAAGCCCGATGGCAGGGTGTACGAGCTGACGCCGGGGGTCGTGGAGGACTTCGACGTCGAGAGCGCGACCGTTACACTAAGGAGGAGGTTCAAGGGCGGCGGGGTCTACGACGGCCTCGGAGTTCCGAAGGAGGAGGGGGACTACGGCCTCTCGACCTACAGGCTCGGGTCGCCTATATCGAAGACCGCCTACTACGACAAGGGAGGGACCCT
Organism: Thermoproteota archaeon; assembly: GCA_011605835.1. GTDB lineage: Archaea > Thermoproteota > Methanomethylicia > Nezhaarchaeales > WYZ-LMO8 > WYZ-LMO8. The sequence continues at coordinate 29,773 of JAAOZJ010000130.1, read as the reverse complement.
GAAGGGGATCTACGTCAACATCTCGACCCCCGTGGAGATAGCGCCTAAAAGGGTCAGGTACGTCGACCTAGAAGTGGACGTAGTGGCCAAGCCTAACGGAGAGGTCCGGGTCCTAGACTTGGACAAGGCCAGAGAACTCGTGAATAAAGGCGCGATAACGGCCAAGCTCTACGACGCCGTGGTCGAGGTGGCGGAGAGGGTCAGGGCCATGCTGATCGAGAGGGGGGACGTCGACCTAGATCTCAAACTTTTCTGACCCTGACGACCAAGAACCCTTGCTTGAACGACACTATCCTCAAAGACGTGGGATCGACGGGCTCGGGGAACCTCACAATCTTCCTGTACCTCCGGAACTCGACGTTCTTCTGAACTGTCCCCCAGCGCTCGAACCTGACCCCCTCCCTTATCTCCGCCTCGACCTTCAAGGTGTCCTCGCCCTCCACGTAGACGTTTATCTTGCCGCTGTCGACTAGGGGCAGGTCGACGACGACCTCGTACTCGTCCCCCAAGTCCCTTATCGTGGACAGGGGGATGAGGCAGCACTCACTGGCGTTCCACATGGGCTCCTCTAAGTCCTCGAAGAGCGACGATAACCTCTCGACCTCGCCCCTGATCTCGTCCAAGAGGTCTGATATAGACTCGAAGATAGTCCTCCTCCTTCTGAACACATGCGCCACCTCTACGTGTACATCAACGGGACCTCGTACTCGTGGCCCTTCCTCATCTGCTTCATGACCTCCGCCGTCCTCCTCATGAGCTCGCGCGTCCTCACCCTTATCATCTCGGCCTCCTCAAGCAACGGCTTGACGTCCACGTTTATATCGAGTATCCTGTTCAATGCCGTGAGCGCTTGGGCAGCAGCGCCGGGGTCCGGGTACTCCAAGAAGCACTGGGCCAAGAGCGTCATAGTCGGGAGCCCCCTCTTTATGCCCTCCTTCATCATTACCGCCGCGGGCCCGACCACGAAGCCCTCCTCGAAGCTCTTGACGTTGGCCTTGGCCAGCACGTCATAGAGCTCGGAGTTGCCCGCTATGCCGTAGACCTCCGGAGTCTCTATCTCAAGCCTGTTCGGCACGGCGATGCCGGTAATGGTTATTATCCCCTTAGCCCCCTCCCTCACGGCCCACTCGACTACGCTCTTGCCCAGCGGGTAGACGAGCGAGGGGTGAACCGGGACCTCGCTACTCAAGACCATCAAGCCCTGCCTGCCGAAGACCCTCATCGGGTCGCAGACCTTGGACTGGTGGACGACTATCACGGGCGGCAGTAGCTCGCTCTCGACGTAGGCGACAGCCTCCAAGCCCAGCGCCCTGACCACGTGGGCCGCCGAGATAGCGCCCACGAGCCCTGCATCTGGAAGCCCGACGACGAGCCAGCTCTCTCTAAACCCCCTACCGACTATCTTCACGTCCAAGCAGGACACCGAGGATATATTGTGAGTTCGATGAAATAAAGCTAACCTAGGCACAAAAGACCTAACATTTAAGAGCTCGCGCTAAAATCGTAGACAAGGGCCCGGTCGTATAGAGGCCTGCGTGGGCCGTAGAGCCAGGTCAAGTATCCCGGCCTTTCGAGCCGGAGACCCGGGTTCAAATCCCGGCCGGGCCATCAACTCTACGCGACCTCCTTCATTTCTCCCGGCTTTATGAACCTCTTATACCACCTCTCAAAGACATCCGGTGTTGTTACATGCAACTCCACAGGCGCTTCGATCTCTTTATACACCGCGACCATGATGTCGTACTTCATCTTCGCGTTGAGGGTCACGACGAGCAGGTCTATATCGCTCGAGGCCGTGTAATCCCCTCGCACAACAGAGCTGAAGACGTAGACCCTCGCGCTGGGGTCTATCGAGTGTATCACTTCCTTCACTCTCTTGGCGACCTCTAGGTAGTTCCTGAGGTAGTAGAGGTCAGGCCTGCGCTGACTCGACAAGCGGCTTGAACACCTCCAAGACAAACTTGGCAACGTCCTTGACCTCCTCTATTGTATACTCGATGGGGAGGTACCTCGAAGCTATGTAGGACTCCTCGAGGCGCGCGACGTAGTGCAAGTTCCTTAAGTCGCTGATCAACGTCAAGACCCTTGAGTCCACCTCTCCGAGCTCCTTTATCAGCCTCCTGAGCGAGCGCGTCCGCAAGTACGTTCCCTTTGTGATCAGCAACCTGTACTTGAGCATGAGTCTGGCAGCACTGTTCTAGGTTAGAGATGGCCAAGTCGGCCTCTCCTTCATCAATTAAGCGCATGGCGTTCCTGAGGAAACCCTCAGCTCTTTTCCTCAGCTTTTCGGCCTCCTCGAAGCTCAATCTCAAGCGCCGAGCTGATTCTCTTTTCGGCCTCTTTAACTATTTTTCTCGAGTTGCTGAGAAGGGTCGAGGTTAATATGGTAGACGACGTCTTTTTATCATGAAAACCTGCCGTGCGATGAAAATGCTCACCGCTTTCTATCTTTCAAGCATTAATTATGTGCTCATTACTGCATAACGAATGGAACATATCGTAGCTCAGGCATAACCTCTAACGCTAAAAAATACCAGGAAAATTGCTTTGACCTCCAGACTTCACGAGACCTTCTCGATGGCGTAGCGACTCAGAGAGTGATCACGGCGGTCACGTAATCCGAGAGGCGTTGCCAGTCTTCGTCAAGCGTCACGATGCCCATCTTCTCCTTCTTGGCCGTGACCGCGTTGAGCGCATCTCCGGGGTCCACGCTTCGTTGTAAGATCAAGTTAGCGACTTCTCTGAGCTCTGCGATCGTAAACCTCTGCTCTAAGACTTCCATCCCGAGCTCCGCTAACACCAAAGGTAGCAACTCGATTAAGCGCTCATAACCTTTAGCCCTCTCGACGTCTCCTCTCGCTAACCTGAGGTTTCTTGATTCCAGCGCCCAGTTGAAGTACTCGAGTAGGACGACAGGAGTGACGTATGGCTTTACGTTAAGAGCTTTCAGAGCTCCAAGTTTCTTAGATGCCAAGACGCACGTGTCAACTATTGCTCCTCCACGCTCCTCCACGCTCCCGACCTCGCAAGAGCCTCGACCTCCTTTGGAGCAGGCTCTTCGAGCTCCTCTAAGATTGCGAGATACTCCCTTAGGGCGTTGCGAGGTGCCAGTTGCTCGACGGCCGACAAGATACGCTCCCTTGAGGTAGAGAGGAGGATTACGCCATCAAGTTCAGCCATGTAGAGCTCCAAGCCCTTCAACTCCTTCGATAGGTAAACCCTGCCCTTCGCGTCGGCCCTCCTAACCCTTAGGACATTCATGGTCCCACCTATGCAAAGGGCTAAGAACCCACTTATAATTTTTCCTGTCCCACCAATTAATCCTCCGTGAGCTGATGACTCCTTCAGTGTTGTCAGAGCCCCTAGAACAATGGCACGATTATTTTGTGCTCCTTGATGATTATCACCGGGACTCCGTAGACCTTCGATATCAGATCTGGCCGGAGGACTTCGTCGGGATCTCCAACAGCGACGACCTTGCCGCTGTTCAACAACAGGATTTTGTCAGAAGCCCTGTAGGCCTGAGTGAGGTCGTGCAGTGCCATTATGACTATCAAGCCCCTATTGCTGAGAGACCTCACGAGGCTCAAGACCTCTAGCTGGTACTTAAGGTCTAAGTTGCTTGTGGGCTCGTCTAAGAGCACTACCTCCGGCTCCCCCGCTAGGGCTCTAGCTATCACGGCTCTCTGGAGCTCTCCTCCGCTCAGCTCCTCCAGAGCTCTGTCGGCGAGGTCGGAAAGCCTAACAACCTTAAGCGCTTCGTAGACCTTCTCCTCATCCTCCTTAGTTGGTGCGAAGCTCACGTGGGGCCTCCTGCCGGTCATGACGAAGTCGTAGACTGTCAGCATGCCCGTGGCTCGCAATCTTTGCGGCACGTATCCTACCTTTCTAGCTACGTCCCTCGGCCGCAAGTCGTGAAGGGACGTCTTGTCTATGAGGACCGTCCCCACGTGGGGCTTCAAGACTCCGTTTATCACCCTCAGAAGAGTGCTCTTGCCAGCTCCGTTGGGCCCTATTATCGATAGGACTTCGCCATTCCTCACGCTCAAGGATACGCCGTCGAGCGCCCTCACGCTCTTGTAATACACCTTCACGCCCCTCACTTCAATCTCTATAACCATGTCCGCCACCTCTGATTAACAGGTAGACCAAGAGCGGGACGCCGAGCAAGGAGGTCATTATCCCCACCGGAATGACTATGGGCGAGATTATCGTCCGGCCGAGCGTGTCGGAGAGCAAAAGTATGAGGGAGCCCATGACCATGGACGTCGGCATCAAGTACCTATGCCCACCGCCGACAAGTAACCTAGCGGCGTGAGGGGCTAGAAGGCAGACGAAGCCTATGACCCCAACGAACGACGTTGCCAACGCGGTCCCTAAGGCCGCGAGGACCGTTGTCTCCACTCTCAACCTCTCAGGGCTTACGCCAGAGGACTTGGCCAGCTCGTCTCCCCCCAAGATCAGGTCGTAGTCCAAGCTCCTGTAGATGAAGTAGGGGATGACTAAGAGGGCCGAGGCCGTTGCGACGAGCCTGAGCTCCTCCCAAGATATCCTCCCCAAGTCCCCGAATGTCCAGAAAACCACGGTTGAGACCAATACTTCGTTGAGGTAGAAGTACTGCAGAAGGTACAGCACGGCTTGGTAGGCGAATGAAGTGGCTATAGCCGATAGTACCAGAGAGCCAGCGCTCAGCCCAGCCTTGTACGCCAGCAAGAGGACTACCAATACTTGGACAAGCGAGAAGGCGAACGCGCACATCGAGACCATAAACGGGTTGTAGACATAGATCTGGTAGCGCTGAAGAGCTCCTCCCTGCAGTATCAAGAGAGCGACGGCCACCCCGAGGGAGGCGGCGAATGAGAGGCCAAAGGTGAACGGCGAGGCCAAGGGGTTGCGCATGACAGCTTGAATGGCGGCGCCAGCTCCTCCCAAGACGGCACCTATTACTATGGCTGCCAAGATCCTCCTGAGCCTCAAGTCCCACACTACGGTCGACAGGGGGCTGTTGTCGGGCATGAAGAGCACGCGGAGGATGTCGGCCATCGAAGCCTTGTAGTAGCCCAACCAGATTGACAACGGGACCAAAAAGAAGGTGAGGAGGATTAGGGCGGTCAGTATTGCCCGTTTTCTAGGGGCCGAGCCCCTCATCTATGGCACCCTGAAGAAGCCCGCTAAGCACCTGAAGCCTCCGTACGCTTCAGCATAAGCACGATAGAGGGGCTTTCCGAGGAACGCTTGAAATATCTCGTCAGCCTTCTTCTCGGGGTCCACGTCCTTGAACTTGTCTGGGTACAATATCTTGCCTATGTAGTATGCGTTGGCCAGAGCGACTGCGATGTTAGTGTGGTAGTAATTGTATGGCAGAGTGCCGTAGACCCTGCCCTCCTTAAAGGCCTCTAGCTGCAAGTACTTATTGGGATCTTTGTCGAAGTCCATCTTCACGGTCTGTAGATTGTTTTCGTCTATGAATATCACCTTGGGTTGCTCCGCTATTATCACCTCGAAGTCCAAGCTGACGAAGCCGCTGGGCTTAGCGTACTTGTCGGCTATAGACGGTGTGTTCAACAGGGCTAGAGGCGGGAAGGGCGATTGAGTCGACGTGAACGGTTGAGGCCCTCTGTACGACACCGCCCCCACGTAGACCTTAGGCCTCGAGCTCACGTCCTTGGTCCTTTTGTCTAGGTCCTCGCACACGCTCTTAATGAGGTCGACTAGTTGCTTGGCCCTCTCCTCGCGGTTCAGGACCTTCCCTAGGGTCGTTAAGGCCTTGGAGATGGCCTCGACGTCGAGGTACCCCGCGGGGCCGTAGTCCATGACTATGACGGTCGCGTTGACTTCCTTCTGGAGCCTATCGGGGTCGTAGAACTCGCAGTAAGTCCTGCTCATTATGACCACGTCGGGCTTGGCAGCTATTATGAGCTCGGGCGCTGGAGGTTTGCCAGGGCCGCCAGGCCCTATCACTGGCAGGCCCTTAAAGAGCTCGCCGTAGGCCATGGCGTAGTCTCGGCCAGTGAAGCCCCACTTCGTCTCGCTCTCCTCGACCCCTACGAGTAGCTCCGTGGCATTCAAGTAGCACACGAGCCTGAGCATCCCAGGTCCTATTGCGACGATCTTTTGGACCTTGCTAGGCAACGTGATGTTGCGCCCTAGGATGTCGGTCACGACCACGGGGCTCGCAGGAGCTTGCTTCTGCTGGGATGGTCCAAGGTAGCTGAGCGATAGATAAGCTATTGCGACCGCTATTACCGCGATCGCTACCAACGCGACTGCTTGTACCTTCGTCAAGCCTCTCTTCACGGCCTTCCACCCCTCGAGAGCGGGACCTTGAAGCTCGAGACTATGCCCCTCCCGACCACTGCCTCGCACTCGCCCACGCAACCTAGACAGAGCCTCTTGCCGTCGACCTCACGAACCCTCGTAGCCATGGCGAGCTCTCCGCAACCCTCGCACCTTACGCTCTCGAATATCGGGGCCCTCTCGATTTCAGCAACCCTCACCTCCTCCACCTTAAAGAGATCCTCGGGCGCGCTCGCGAGCGACAGGCCGATCTCGGTCCAAAGCTTCCCGAGCCTCTCCTGGTCCTCTCTTGTCCCCTCTCTCTTCACGACCACCTTCTCGAAGAGCTTCAAGGCATCTTCGCTGAAGTAGAGGCTCCTCAGCCTATCGAAGTCCACGTAGACCCTGATCCCCCTCCAGTTGCCCCTCTTGACCAAGGTGACGGCGTTCTTGCCCAAATCCAAGTATATCAAGCTGTTGTTCCCGAGCGTGCAGCCCGTCGCGACTTGCACCCCATCGGCGAAGCAGTTGTTGCACTCGACTATGGCTAGGATCTCCTCGCCCACGGTCTCCGCCTCGCCCGCCTTCTCGATGCCCAGCCTCTTCATGGCTATCTCCGAGGCTCTCAAGCCCAAGACTACAAAGGGGCATATGTGGCCGTGGAGCTCCCTTGCTCTCTCGACGAGGGACGAGTCAACCACATAGGCCACCTCGTGTTACAGTCCTCTGGTTCTATGTTACCGCGTTTTAATAAGTCTTTCCAACGTAGATAACACCATTATTTGTTGACCTTGGAAGTCTCGAGGACACTTTTAGCGAGCAAGGCGTATTTGTGAGCTTTTCTAGGAACCCAAATCGAAGTCTGATGGACACTCGAAAGAGCAATGGCTTACCATGTAGAGTGAGGTGCATGTGAAGCCCGAGTCTTGAGAAGAGTCCTCAAAGCGCTCCAGTTTCTTCGGCGTTCGAGCATTATGTACCTCAAGAAAAGCCTTAATAGAAGGCTGAGCAGATGGCTAGTGGCAACGAGGTATGGGCGAGGCCAAGAAGATTCTGGAGGAGCTCGACGAGAACTTGAAGGAGCTTTTCTCGAGGGCTCCCGAGCTACGGATATTCGGGGAGTACTCGGAGAAGGCCAAAGGGTCCAAGGTCTTGGACAGGAAGTTTAAGGAGCTCCTCGCCCTCGGGATATCGATAGCCATAAGGTGCGAGCCCTGCACCATGAGGCATCTGAGCGAAGCAGCAAAGGCTGGGGCGAGCATCGACGAGGTGGTCGAGGTGATAGAGGTGGCGGTGGCCATGGGTGGTGGGCCGTCGCTGGCCTACGGAGCTAAGGCGTATAAAGCGGCCAAGGAGCTCCTGTGCACGTAAAGTCCAGCGCCATGGACGGCTAAGTGGCCGACCCCGAAGCATCGAGTCCTCTTCAGGATTTCCGGCAGCCCAAATATCTCGCTGTAGCGTGACAAGCCTAACGTTATGACCTTCGATTTCGTACATGTAGTAGCAAGTTTAATTTAGTACGACGATAACCAAAAACCTGTAGGAGAATGTGTATGAGTCGAGCTAGAGGTTGTAAGGAGCCCATTGAGTCTCTTGAGGTTGCTGACAAGGTCGACCCTCAGCTCCGGGAGGCCATCAAGTCCCTCTACTCCACGATATGGAGGGATGGAGCATTGCCTCTCAAGTACAAGCGCTTGATAGCACTGGCCCTTAGCATCTGCCAAGGAGTCGAGGAGAGGCAGGCGCGCAAGGTCTTAGCTAGGGCCCTCGAGGCTGGCGCGACGAAGGATGAGATGATCGAGACCATACTAGTGACGGCGCGGGTCGCCGGAATCCCAACACTCGTCGCCTCCAAGAGCATACCGGAGAAGCTCTTGGGCTAGGGGATTCGAGGCCTTCGTTCATCGCCTTTCAAGGACAAGGTTAATACCTAGCGAGACAGCACGCTAGAACAGTACAAGGCCCTCAACGTTGATGGGTATGGCGAACCCCGTGCCCTTCCGGCTGTTCGAGGAGGAATGCTTTAGACTGCTCAGGGCCTCGCTCGGCGAGCTGGCAGAAGAGGCGAGAGAAGTAGTCGAGAGAACTTTGACCAGGGGGCTGGAGGTCCCTCCTTCAAAGGAGATGGGCGAGCTCGCCTTTCCCTGCTTCGAGCTCGCAAGGGCCATGGGCAAGAGGCCCAAGGAGCTCGCCGACGAGCTCGCACTCAAGATAGCCTCTATGGATAGGAAGTACGTGGGCAGAGTGGAGCCCGCGGGCTCGGGCTACGTGAACTTCTACGCCAACCACTTCGAGCTGGCCCGAGAGCTCTTCAAGGCCGTGGTCGAGCTGGGGCCGGACTACGGGCTCGTGAAGGTCGACAGGCCCCTCAAGATAATAGTGGAGCACACGAGCGGCAACCCCGTCCACCCCCTGACGATAGGGACCGCGAGGAACGCGGTCATAGGCGACAGCCTAGCCTCGCTCCTCAGGGCTCGGGGCCATGTCGTCGAGACCCACTTCTACGTGAACGACGTCGGCCTCCAGGTCATGATAGCGGCCTACGGCTACTCCAAGGTCAGGGACAGGCTCGGGGGAGGGAGGGGGAAGCCAGACCACGTGGTGGGGCTCGTGTACCCGATGACTAATGCCATAGTGGAGATATCGGAGCTCAGGAAGAGGATCGAGAGTGCTCAAGACGACGAGGCGAGGCGCGAGCTGATGAAGGAGCTCGACGAGTGGGTGGGGATAGCCTACGAGCTGAGGAGCAGGGACCCCGAGCTCTTCGACCACCTCTTGGACAGGATGAAGGAGGACGGGGACCCCAGGGCGGCGATATCTAAGCTCAACAGGGACTACGAGGAGGGGGCGAGGGAGGCCGTGAAGGCGGTGAGGGAGCTCTGTAGTGCCGTCATAGAGGGCTTCAGGCAGACCCTATCCCGAATGAGGATCGAGTTCGACGAGTGGGACTGGGAGAGCGAGCTGACTGTATGGAGCGGGGCGACGGAGGAGGCGATAGAGAGGATAAGGGACTTGGCTCCCTGGGCCCTAGACACCTCTCAAGGGGCCCTCGTGCTCGACGTCGACGCGGTGGCCTCGGCCCTCGGCCTTAAGGAGAAATGGGGCCTAGCCAACAAGGAGATACCGAAGCTCACGCTGAAGAGGGCCGACGGGACGACCCTCTACACGACGAGGGACATAGCCTACGCGCTCTGGAAGCTCAGGAGGGCTGACAAGGTCATAAACGTCATAGGAGCAGAGCAGAGCATGGCTCAGTTGCAGCTGAGGGTTGCGCTCGCCCTCCTAGGGGTCAAGGACGTCGAGTCCCGCTATCTGCACTACGCCTACGAGCTGGTGAAGCTCCCGGGGGCCAAGATGTCGAGCAGGAGGGGCAGGTACGTCGCACTCGACGACTTACTCAACGAGGCGGTCGGCAGGGTGAAGCTGGAGGTTGAGAAGAGAGGCTGGAGGCTGAGCGAGGAGGAGAAGGAGGAGATAGCCGAGGTCGTGGGCGTTGGGGCTGTCAGGTATGCGCTCTTAAACGTCACAGCCAGCAAGCCCATAACCTTCGACTGGGAGCAGGTAGTCAACTTCGAGAGGAACAGCTTCCCCTTCATAAACTACACCTACGTGAGGGCCCTTGGGATTCTGAGGAAGAGCGATTTCGAGCCCACGGCCGACGTGGACACGACCAAGTTGGTCCACGAGTACGAGCGGGAGCTGGTCATCCAGATGGCCAAGTACCCCAAGCTCTTCGTCGAGGCGGCCGACGGGCTTAGGCCCGAGGTGCTTACGGGCTTCTTGAACCAGATAAGCGAGGTCTTCAACTCCTACTACGAAAAGGTGAATGTGATAAGGGAGAAAGACGAAGAGGCCCGTAGGGCTAGGCTGATGCTGGTCTACTCGCTCAAGATAGTCATGGAAAGTTGCGCGAAGGCTCTTAACTTCAAGCTGGCCCAGAGAATGTAGATGCAAGAACAAGGCCAGATATGATGGCAGTGCATTTATCCATAGAAAGCTCAGATCCTCTTTATTGCGACGCGATGAGGGGATGAAGGAGAGGCGATCGGGAGCCCGTGGCATTCGGCCTCGACTAACGCCCATGAGATGCGGGTGATGTTGATGATCTCGCCTAGGCCCTCACTAACGGCCTGCAGATATCCAAAGATACCACCAAGTACCGTTAGTCGGGGAAACGCTAGCAGGGGTGCGGGCGGTTCCCAGACGATCTTGAAACAAGGTAGCGGCTCGTGAAGCGCCATTTGACGAAGTGATCGAGGAATTCCAACGACGTCGCTATTGCTGCTTCGACGCTGGCACCTCGTACCAAGTGCCGTCCTCAGACAGTATTAGCACGCTTCCACACCTCATGCATCTGTAATACTTGTTGACACCTCTCTCGCCTTTTTGATCCCCCAAGTACTCTAGCTTGTCGTGGGCGCACTCGCTCTTTTTCTTCCCCGGCTCGCTCATCAAGATAAGTAGGCCTACTGCCATAATTAGAATTTCGCCCTCAAGCCAGCATGGGGCGAGCGGCTGGTAATGGTAGCGCCGACGAGCTTAGCGAGGGTCTGCGCCACGGAGAAGTACCTGACAAAGACATAGGATCTCGAGGCCCTTGAGTCGCCCGTGGAGGTCACGAAGTAGTCGATGAAGGCCCTGAATGGAGTCGGAAACCCTAAGGCAATTCCTTGCAAAGGAATAGTCTCGGGGAAATAGTTTTCACGCAGGGCTCCGAAGTGCTTGGCGAGATCGCTGTTGGGCTGATGCTTTAAGAACGACAGGTTTGTGAGAATTGGACGGCTAGGGCCTAGACCTCACATGTCATCGATCCTTGCAAGTTAGTGGCGGGCCCGCGGGGACTTGAACCCCGGACCTCCAGCTCTCTACTGGTCATCCGCAGGCTGGCGTCCTGTCCAAGCTAGACGACGGGCCCTCTTCACTACTCCGGCCCTCCTAGATATTTTGTTGTCGCCAAGCTTCCTTCGCAACAGCTTAAAATCGACCGCCGCACACTAGGATTGGAGGTACGGGTGTTGGGCAAGGTGTCCAAGGGAGAGAAGTGCTCTCTTTGCTCTGAGCCAGCCGTCAGATCGCTCTCCGCCTCTGAAGCCTCGAAGTACTTCGAAGTGGAGGCCGAAGCCCGGGGCAGGGTGTACTTGTGCAAGAGACACTACAAGGAGTACAAGAAGAGGAGCGAGGAGGTCCGCGAGCTGGAGAGGCTGAGATGGTGAGCAACCTAGAGGAGTACCTCGAGGAGGCTGAGGCGGAGTACGAGGCGGAGTACGAGGAGGAGCTCTACATAGCCGGCAAGCCGGAGCTCAAGCCCTCTAGGAACACCGGGACCTGCATCCTGCTCTCGGTGTCGTATAGTGGAGAGGCCGGAAGGGCCCTCCTGAAGCTCTACGACTTGGAGAAGAGGGTGATGCATTTCTGGTACGACGACACCGGGCACAGGCCCTACTGCTTGACCGACATGAGCGTCGAGGAGCTCAAGAGGAGCAAGGTGGTCTCCCACCCCGGCTTCTTGGGCTTCGAGAGGGTCAAGAAGTTCGACGTGCTGAGGGGGAGGGAGATCGAGATGACGAAGATCATAGCCTCCGACCCCCTAGCGATAGGCGGGAAGAAGGGGGCCATAAGGGACCTGTTGCCAAGGGCTTGGGAGGCGGACATCAAGTACCACAACTGCTACATCTTCGACAGGCAGCTCGTGCCCGGGATGCTCTACAAAGTCGAGGACGGGAAGTTGGTCAGGGTGGACGTGGAGCTCAGCGGAGAGGAGGCCCAAGAGGTCTTGAAGATATTTGAAGGGCAGGAGGCCGCCAAGGAGCTTCTCAAGGACTGGCTCCCGCTCTTCCTAGCCCCCGTCCCGGACATAAGGAGGGCCGCGATAGACATAGAGGTCTACTCCCCCGACCCCGACAAGCTCCCGAACCCGAGAGAGGCCCTATACCCAATAATAGCGTTCGCCCTCGTGGACTCTGACGGTAGGAGGCTCGTCTTCCTGCTGAGGAGGGACAGCGTCGAGACAGGCCAATCCGATGAGCTCTCCGATAACATCGAGGTGAGGTTCTTCTACGACGAGTACAAGATGCTGGAGGAGATATTCAAGCTCCTCAACGAGTACCCTGTGGTCCTCACGTTCAACGGGGACAACTTCGACCTGAACTACATGCTCCACAGGGCGCTCAAGCTCGGCTTCTCGAGGGACAAGATCCCCATATCCATGACCGTCGGCGAGCACCCAGCCGCTCTATTGACGGCAGCGGTCCACGTGGACCTCTACAAGTTCTTCCACAACAGGTCTATCCAAGGCTACGCCTTCGGCAGCAAGTACAGGGACGTTACCTTGGATGCCATAGCTGAGGCCCTCCTCTCGATTAGGAAGATCCAGCTCATGGCCCCCGTCTCGCAGCTGAGCTATGCCCAGCTGGCCGCTTACTGCTTAAGGGACGCTGAGATAACAATGCAGTTCACGAAGTTCGATGACAACCTAGTCATGAAGCTCATAATACTCTTCATGCGCATATCGAAGATGAGCATGGAGGACGTGACGAGGCAGGGGATATCGAACTGGATAAGGAACATGCTCTACTTCGAGCACCGCAAGAGAAACTACCTGATACCTAGGAAGGACGAGATAATAGCCGTGAAGGGGCAGGCGGTCACGGAGGCCAAGATAAAGGGCAAGAAATACATGGGGGCCATAGTGCTGAAGCCCCCCGCTGGCGTGTACTTCGACGTGGCCGTCCTCGACTTCACATCACTGTACCCGAGCATAGTCAAGACGAGGAACTTGTCCTACGAGGTCATAAACTGCGACCACCCGGAGTGCAGGTCCAACGTCATACCCTCGACACCCCACTGGGTATGCACCAAGAGGCAGGGGCTGACATCGATCCTCATAGGCATGTTGAGGGACATAAGGGCTTTGTGGTTCAAGCCCATGTCGAAGAAGGTCAAGGACCAAGTCAAGAAGAGCCTCTACGAGGTCGTGGAGAAGAGCCTGAAGGTCATACTCAACGCGTCCTACGGTGTGATGGGGTCCTCCAACTTCTCGCTGTACTGCCCGCCCGTGGCCGAGAGCACCACAGCGATAGGCAGGTACATAATAACCAAGACCATAGAGAAGGCCGAGAGCTTGGGGCTTAGGGTCCTCTACGGCGACACGGACAGCATCTTCATACACAACCCCGACGAGTCGAAGATAGGGGAACTCATGAAGTGGGCCGAGGAGGAGCTCAAGGTCGACCTGGACTACGACAAACGCTACAGATTCGTTGCCTTTTCTGGGCTCAAGAAGAACTACGTGGGGGTCCTCGTCAACGGAGAGGTCGACATAAAGGGTCTCGTGGGCAAGAAGAGGAACACGCCACCCTTCTTGAAGGAGGCCTTCTTGAACTTCGTCGGCATACTGAGCAAGGTCGATACCCCCGAGGACTTCGAGAAGTCGAAGGTCTTGCTCAGGGACTTGGCGAAGAAGGTCTACGACAAGCTGAGGGAGAGGAGGTACAGCTTGGACGAGCTTGCCTTCACCGTCATGCTCTCGAAGCACCCATCAGAGTATGCCGTGGCCTCCCAGCACGTGAAGGCCGCCAAGCTCTTGATGGCCTACAAGAAGAACGTGGACGCTGGCTCGATAATAAGGTACGTGAAGGTGAAGGGCGAGCCGGGCGTGAAGCCTGTCCAACTGGCCAGGATAGACGAGGTGGACGTCGACAAGTACGTCGAGCACATGAGGACCACGTTCGAGCAGGTGCTCACGGCCCTAGGCTTGGACTTCGATGAAATACTTGGAGTGAGGAGCATAACCTCGTTCTTCAACAGGTGACTACTCTTCCTCCTCTTTCTCTTCGAGCTCCTCTAGGTCCTCCTCGAGCCCGCCTAGGTCGCTTACCTCGAGCTGCTCCTCTGAGGTGGCTATCATCGCTCTCCTCTTGAGCTCCTCTAGGTCCTCAGGAGGCAACTTCGGGGCTATTATGAATATCTCGTTGTCGTAGTAGTCCGTCTCCCTCCACTCATTGTTGAAGGATGCTATGTATATGGGTATGATGGCCTCGGCCTCCTTAGAGCTCCTCCGTAGCTCGAACCTCGAGTAGAACTCGTACTCCTCCTTCGACAGCGGTAGCTTAAGGGTCTTGGTGTAGCTGTCCTTCATCACCACGAAGTCCGAGGTCTCAGGGTTCCACAACTGTAGGGCCTCAAAAGCGGCCTTCTTGACAGCCTCGTGGAGAGGGCCCTCGATCTCCACGACCCTCTTGATATTGCCTCTCTCCGAGTGTATGAGTATGGACTTCTCGTCGCCAGCCTCTTGCTTCTTCTGGCCCTTGGATTTGGACATCAAGTTTCCTCCTCGACCAACTAGCCTCAAATAAGCACTTCAGGCGCTTAACCTTAAAGGTTTCGAGGGCTCACGGTGTAGTCGGCTTCATCAGTCCTCAGCGCTTTGAACCCTCGATCACAGCCCTCGGCAGAGCTCTAGCGCCTCGGCCTTATATTGTTGCGCAAAAGGTTAATTCGCCCTCTGAAGCCCTAGACAAGTTGGGGCAATGACTTGTAACTCGGGTTCTGACTCCGCGGGTGATGTAGACAGGCTAGACGAGCCCTCCCTCGGCCTACTGCCGGAGAGAGGCGTCTACACGGTAGTGATTCTCCTCGTGGAGGATGAGGTTATAGATGTGGGCTCGCTGGGCTCTGTGAGGATGAAGAGGGGCCTCTACGCCTACACGGGCTCCGGCCTGGGTCGAGGCGCCCTGAGCCTAAGAGGTAGGGTCTCGAGGCACCTCGGCAGGCGCAAGAAGCTGAGGTGGCACATAGACTACCTCACTTCGTCGGACTCTTCAATGGTGGTTGGGGTGGTAGCCTCTCAAGCGGAGAAGGTGTTTGAGTGCGTAATCGCGTCGGCCATTAACTCCATCGCCGAACCTGTCGAAGGGTTTGGGTGTAGCGACTGTACGTGTCGATCGCATTTGGCGCTTATGCCCTTCGAGGAAGTCGACGAGTGCTTGAAGTCAGTAGAGGGGGTGTACGTCTCTCTAGGCCTCGTCCCGATATCCTTGGCCCTCCGCCCTCTTCGAGTGCTCGGCGGTCATGTAGGACATTAGATCTACTAACGACGCGGAGACCTCGACGGGCACGCCGTCGACCCTCATGATGCCCTCGCCGCTGAGCCCGTCGACCGCGCCAGCATCAATCATCGCCCTTAGGAGCTTGAGCTCCGTGTTGCGGTCGTGATGCCATTTGAGGCGATGGAGCGCGGAGAGCGCGCAGGAGACTGCATAGCAACCGACATTGGATATCGATGAGGCGACGATTATGTCAGCTTTAGAGGACGCCGCGATTCCTCCTCGACAGGGGCACCCGCAGTCCCTCCCTCGAGGGACGAACGCCCTCACGGCGTCCTTTATTGCACCGAACCCTACCTCATTGCCGCCGTCGCCTATGGCGATTGTCTTAGTACCGATCTTACGTGCTTCTTCTAAGAGGTTCTCGGCCCTAGAGTGGTACTTACTGATGTCAACGCCAAACATGGTGTGATAGACTCCTACGTCGTTTGCACCTGCCTTCTCGACGAAGACGAGTAGCGCGGGCTTGCGCAGCTCGAATAGCTCGCGGGAGTAGTCAGTCAATGGGCGATTTATCGGCAAAGAGACGATCTGGCACTCTAAATCGATGATCTCAGCGCCAGCCTTCAAGACCTCTACGGAGTCCTCCTCTATGGCGAGGGAGACTTCAAGTCCCAGATCCGCGAGGGTCTTGGCCAAGACCAGCACTCCGGGAGGGCCGTCAGTCTCTTGAACCATTCTCGGCAAGACCTTAAACCCCGTGACTACCATCACTTGCTCGCGCTCTACTTCACTGATCAACCTAGCCGCGGCCTCGACAAGGGGCGAGCCGACTAGAGACCTGGCCGCGTAGTAAAGCTTGTCGACTATCCCTCTGAAGCCGACGTCGAGCCTCAAGACCTTGTCGAGCTCTTCGCATAAATCCTTAAATTTCACGTGCGAGCACCTACTTCTAAGCCTTATCGGAGGTCCTCGCTATTGAGCTTTAAGATAGCTCTCATCTACGGCGACGGTGTAGGTCCCGAGGTCATAAAGGCGGCTCTCGAGGTCCTCGAGGCGCTGGACTTCGATGCTGAGTACGTGGAGGTAAAGGCTGGCTACGAGTACTGGAGGAGGACTGGCAAGCCGATGGAGGACGGCGCCCTAGACGTAATAAGGAGCTGTAGGTGCGTGCTCAAGGGACCGCTGATGACGCCCCCAGGCACCGACTCCTACAGGTCGGTCACGGTGATGCTGAGGCAGACGCTGGACCTCTACGCCAACGTCAGGCCGTTCAAGAGCTTCGGCAAAGCATCCAAGAAGATCGACATGGTCATAGTGAGGGAGAACACCGAGGACCTGTACTCTGGCATAGAGTACAGGCTGGGCTCCACGGCCATAACCCTCAGGGTCGTGAGCGAGAGGGCCTCCAAGAGGATAGCGAGATTCGCCTTCGAGTTGGCCAAGAGGGAGGGCAGGAGGAAGGTCGCGGTCGTCCACAAGGCCAACGTGATGAAGGAGTCGTGCGGCCTCTTTCGCTCCGCCTTCTTCGAGGTCGCAAAGCTCTACCCCGAGATCCAAGCCGAGGAGATCGTCGTCGACTCAGCCGCCTACAGGATAGTGGTGGCCCCCGAGACCCTAGACGTCCTCGTGACGCCGAACATGTTCGGCGACATACTCTCGGACGTCGCGGCGGGGGTCGTGGGGAGCCTAGGGCTCGCCCCTTCGGCGAACATAGGCGACGGCTACGCGATGTTCGAGCCGGTTCACGGGACCGCTCCCGACATAGCTGGCAAGGGCGTTGCTAACCCCATAGCCTCCATACTCTCGGCGGCGATGATGTTAAGCTACTTGGGGGATGCCAAGAGGGCGAGAGCGATAGAGGTGGCCGTCGATGAGCTAATAGCGGAGGGCAGGGTGCTGACACCGGACATGGGCGGCACGGCCAAGACCGTGGACGTCGCTCGAGAGGTTGCTAGGCGCGCGAGGGAGGCCCTTACGAGTTTCAGATAAAACGCCGAACCGCCCCGATAAATAACTGCAAAGACGTGGTAACTCGCTTTTACAACTGAAAGCCTCGCCTTTCAAGGTGGGGAAGAAGTCGGCTTCCACAACACCTATAACCCATCTGTCATTTAAACCACGAACCTGCGAGAGCCCACGAGAAACGATGAGGAGCACGCAACCGTCATCATGACGGTTTGCCCGAACAAAAAAGAAAGGCAAAGAGCAGATGAGGGGCTTTCGGGTTACGTGGAGTCTTGATGGCCTAGCGAGCAAGGGAATGAAGGTCTGATCCAACGTGAGGGACCCCTAGGGCGTCCTTGTAGGTATTCATAATTACTGCAAGGAATTGCTTTGGAGAAACCTGCTCCCAGCTATAGCGTGGGAGCCAAGAGGCTCTCTATTATGGCCAGCACTAGGTCGCCGTAGAGCAGGGATACAAAGAAGCCCAAAGTTATATTCACGATGAGCGGTATCGCTGGCGAGACCCAGATCTCCTCGTCCCCTCTCATTAATCCCTCCTTCACCAGCTTCTCCAGCACCGCGTAGGGGTCGCTGTCCGTGACCTTAGTCGAGAGCTTGAACCTCCTTTCGACCTCTCCTCCCTTGATGGCGAACTCCTCCAAGGGGAAGTAGAAGTCCCTCCTCTCAAGGACCTTAGAGACACTAACCTTGTAACCCATCACAACCGCGACGAGGCGCTTCCAGAAGCTCCTCTCCTCATTGGTGAAGAGCGGGCCCTTAGCTCTCTTGGTGGCGTTCAAGAGCGCGATGCCCAAGGCTAGGAAGGCAGCAGTCAAAACGGAGTTGTTAAATATTGATATCGAGAATATCGGGTTCTGGGGGCCTAGGGGGCTGAGCCCCAGCTTCTCCAGCGGGTTGGACGGCAAGGTAGCCCCTAAGCACCACAAGCACTTCGCGTCCGCGCCCCCGAAGAAGCCCAAGTAGTACAGCCCGAGGCCGAGTGCGAAGCAGAGCGCCGCCGACAGGGCCAAGGCCGCGAGGCGGAAGTAGGAAAAGTTGATCAAGAGCTCTAGAGCGCTCAACGCCGCCCCACAGCAACCCATCACCAGCCAAATGGTGTCGCCGACCTCTCTGGTCCTCCAGTCCTGAACGGACGCCAGCCCGAGGGCCGCGGCGCAGAGGATTACCTTGGCGAGGGCTACTGAGCTGAGCAAGCTCAAGGCCCACCTAAACTATCTTCCGTAGAACCGTTTTTAAAGGGCTTCTAGCACTGTCTAGAGGAGGAGATATCAAGATGAAGATGAGGGCCTCCACGAGGATCATTAGGTGCCCTAAGTGCGGCTACGAGTTCGACTTATCATATGCCAGGACCTTCGCCTGCGGGGGTTGCCCCTCCTCGGCAATAGGCTGTCAGTACGCTAGGTGCCCTAGGTGCGGCCACGAGTGGCCTCTGATGTGAGAATCACTTCAACCTCTTGACCTTGACCCTGCTCCTTATCCATCGAGCTCGCCTGACGACCTTTTCCAAGTCGAGGTTGAAGTAGGCGGCGATGCCCTCGACCTTCAGGGACGCTATCGCCGAGGCGTACGAGGCCGCGTCTTCTAGGCTCAGCCCATTGCGTATGTAATAGGCTAGGGCGCCCAAGTACACGTCGCCAGCCCCGGTAGGGTCCACGACGTGCGTTGGGTAGGCCGGGACTAGGATCGCCCTCTTGCCGCTGACTATCACTGACCCTCTTTCGGCCAGCGTTAGGGCCGTTACGGCCCCGGCCTTCTGATGTATCGACACGGCGGCCTTCAGGGGCTCGTCGAACCCGGAGAGGAGCCTCGCCTCAAGCTCGTTGGGCTTCACCAAGTAGCTCTCGCGGCAGGCCTCGAGGGCCTCGGGGTTGCTGTGGTACTCGACGACCCTCCCCCTCACTCTGCGAAGATAGCCCTGTGGGTCGAGGAAAACGACCGATCCCCTCTTCCTGAAGGTCGATGGGACCTCGATCCCCACTTCGCCTAGGACTGGGCCCACGACGACGGCACTCGTGTTGAATACCTCTTGAGGGACCCTTTTCATCGAGACCTCTCCGCCGAAGCCTAGGACCTCCAGCTCTCTGTCCCCGTAGCTGAGGTACCTGAGCCTGAAGCCAGCAGTCTCATCCGCGTCCCCGGCCTTTATGAAGTGTAGGCCAATCCTCCTCAGAGTTTTGAGAAATCGCTCCTCGAAGTCCCCTCCAATGCTACCGACCAAAGCGACCTCCTTCATCCCCAACCTCTTTGCGGTAAAGGCTACATTGAAGCTACAGCCTGATAGGACCCTGCCGATGCTCTTAACAAATGGCGTCTCTATGATATCGTACACCGGGTTGCCTATGGCTACAAGATCGTAGACGACCATACGGGTGATCTTGACAACATAGAACTTAGAGAGGCCCTCTAGGGGCACATCTTTCTAAGGGCTATTGCTGGCCCTTCCACCCCACGCCTCTGATTATCCTAGTCTTGGCCTGTCCTGGAAGCACTTTCCTCTCCTCCTCGGCCCTCACTTTCCTAATCCCTTGGAATATCGCGCAGCTCACGCACAAGTACTTGGTCACGAGGGTCTTGCTTATCTGGACGCCCTTGTTCTCGAGCTCCTTCCTTAATTGAGGGTCAACGAAGCTGACGTACTTCGTGATCTTTATAGCCTTTCCCCTCGGAACGGGCCTCCCGCAACCGTCGCACATGACCATTGAGTCCCTTCCCTTGTCCCCCTTAGCCCTCCCCCTGTTCTTCCTCTTCTTGGGCACACGCATCAACCCTTTGCTCCGGCTATTAGAGCAAGGACGACGTTATCTTATAAGGGTTTTGCATCGACTTTAGTAGGTCTTGGCCGTCCTCAACAGCTTCGTGGCCTCTCGGTCGCAGTTGACACACCGACCCTCGACCATCACGGGCTCCACGGCGGTCCCCAGGATCTTAGCCTCCAAGCCCTCTTCGAGGGTCAGCCCGCACTCGCCGCGACCGCACCACGGCACCTCAACTATTCCCCTTCTGGCCTTTACGAGCTCCGCGACCTCCTCGAGGCTCCTGACCCTGAAGGTCCTCTCCTTCAGGTACCTCCACGCAGCCTCTCGCAGGTCGACCGTGATCCTCTCTGCCAGTTGCTTCACATAGTTTACGAGCTCTCCCCAAGGGCACGCCGTCCTAGTCAGACAATCTCTCCTGACGAGGGTCACCGTCCCCCTCTCGACGTCGCGAGGCCCTATCTCGACCCTTATGGGAACCCCCTTGAGCTCCCACTCGTAGAACTTGGAGCCCGGGGTCGCGTCCTGTCTGTCGTCTATCACCACCCTGAAGCCCGCCGCCTTGAGCTCGCCATAGGCCCTCCGGGCCTCGCCGTAGACCTCCGCCTCCCTGCCCTTGTAGGGTATCGGTATGACT
The DNA here is from genome assembly GCA_011605835.1 of Thermoproteota archaeon. Taxonomy (GTDB): domain Archaea; phylum Thermoproteota; class Methanomethylicia; order Nezhaarchaeales; family WYZ-LMO8; genus WYZ-LMO8. The sequence continues at coordinate 9,095 of JAAOZJ010000130.1, read as the reverse complement.
ACTACCTGTATCGGGGCCACGTTCGGCGGCAACACTAAACCGTGGTCGTCTCCATGTATCGATATCAAGGCGGCTACCACCCGCTCGGATATGCCGTAGCTGGTCGTCCAGACGTACTCGTGGCTTCCATCTGGCTTCAGGTACTTGACGTCAAACGCCTTCGAGAAGTTCTGCCCCAAGTGGTGCACGGTCCCTATCTGGAGCGCCCTCCCGTCGGGCATGACTGTGTCGAACGCGATGCTGTAGACCGCGCCAGCGAACTTGTCCCAGTCCGGCCTCCTCGATATCAAGTACGGTATGCAGAGCTCGTCGAAGAACCTCTTATAGAGCTCTACCATGCTCCAGACGTGGCTCTCAGCGTCCTCGTAGGTGGCGTGGGCAGAGTGCCCCTCCTTGAACGTCGTGACCTCCCTGACCCTTATCATCGGGTGGGTCGCCTTCGTCTCGCACCTGAACACGCTCACCACTTGGTACAGCTTGACCGGGAGGTCCTTGTAGTCCTTGATCCACAACTTCAACATGGGCATTATCGCGGTCTCGCTTGTGGGCCTCAGGGCTAGCCTCTCCCCGAGCTCGGTGAAGCCCCCTCTCGTGACCCAGAAGACCTCGCCCTCAAAGCTCCTTATGTGCTCCGCCTCTTTCCCCAAGAGGCTTTGGGGGATGAGGGTCGGGAAGAGGCACTCCTCGTGGCCGCTCTCGTCCAGCAACCTCCTCATGACGTCGAGCACGTTCTTCCTGAGCTTGAATCCATATCCAGGCCACACGCCGCAGCCCTTGACCGGGAACCTGTAGTCGTAGACCATGGTGTGGAGGGTCACCTGCTCAAACCACTCGCTGAAGTTCTCGTGCTTCTTGTTGCGCGGCACCGCCACCCCAGACACCCGAGTACTTTGCCCCTAAGTGAGGCCGGGCGAAGGATTTATATTTTAAACCCCTGAGCAGAGAACTGGCGCCACGTCGGACGGGGATGCGCTGTGAGCTCTGTGATCACGATACCCGTGGTCTCCTTCATCATCGCCCTCGTGGTATCTCTTTTGACCTATGCATGGGGCGCTAAGATAGCCCCCAAACCCAAGCCAAGCCCCGATAAGGTCAAGCCCTACGCTTGCGGCGAGGAAGTCCCCGCAGAAGTCGTCCCATTCACCATCCACCTCATAAATTTCGCAATCGTTTTCTTGGTATTCGATATGGTGGCTATGGTGATAGCATTCGCCATATTGTCGCCCGAGATATTACTTACTTCGCACTTCTTAATCGCTATATACGCCATCATAGCCCTAGAGGCCATACTCCTCCTCGCGAGGAGGAGGTGGTAGAATGGGGTTGGTCGACTGGGCTAGGCTCCGAAGCCCTTGGGTGTTGCACTTCAATACAGGCGCTTGTAATGGTTGCGACATAGAGGTCGTGGCAGCGCTGACGCCCAGATACGACGTCGAGAGGTTCGGCATCAGGCTCGTTGGCTCGCCTAGGCACGCCGACATATTGATAGTCACAGGCCCCGTGACCAAACAGGTCGAGAAGAGGTTGAAGAGGGTCTACGAGCAGATGCCAGAGCCCAAGTTCGTGATGGCCGTGGGGAACTGTTGTGCCAGTAGCGGCGCGTTCAGGAACTGCTACAACGTCTACCCTGGGTTAGACAACGTGATACCAGTCGACGTGTACGTCATGGGCTGTCCCCCCAAGCCTGAGGCCATAATAAACGGGGTCGTGAAGTTACTCGAGAAGCTAAAGAAGCTCAAGGGTGGAGCATCTTGACACTCGAAGAGGAGCTCGTGAGCAAGCTCAAGGAAAGATTTGGAGATAGAATTCTCGAGGCCAAGGTCCAGAGGGCGAGGAGGATATTCGTAACGGTCGATAGGTCGGCCTATAAAGACGTCATCAGGTTTTTGAGAAATGACGTGGGAGTGACGCACGTGTCGACCATTTCGGGGGTGGACGCCATAGACCACTTCGAAGTTATACCTCACCTCTCGTACAAGGGCATAGTCGTATCAGTTAGAGCTATAGTCCCTAAGGACAAGCCCGAAATAGACACGATAACCGACGTGATCCCGGGGGCCCTCTTCTACGAGAAGGAGGTTCACGAGATGTTTGGGATCGACATCAAGGGCCACCCCGACCTCACACACTTGGAGCTCCCGGACGACTGGCCCGAGGGCCTGTACCCGCTTAGGAAGGACGTGAAGCTCGAGGAGCTGTTTAGGAGGATAACCAAGGAGAGGGATTGATGGATGAGTAACATAGTTGACGTCCCGGTAGGCCCTCAGCACCCCGCATTAAAGGAACCTCTCAACATAACCTGTTACGTCGACGGGGAGCAGGTCGTCGGCGCCAAGCTCAGGATAGGCTACAATCACAGGGGCATCGAGAAGGCGGGCGAGTACCAAACCTTCATCCAGAACCTTTACATAGCTGAGAGGATTTGCGGCATTTGCGGCATAGTCCATGCCTTTGACTTAGCCCAAGCGACTGAGCATATCATAGGCAAGGAAATCCCCCGAAGAGCTGACTACTTGAGGACGATAGGCCTGGAGCTCAACAGGATACACAGCCACCTGCTGTGGCTCGGGGTCGCGGCCCATGAGATAGGCTTCGACACGCTGTTCATGTACGTCTGGAGGGACAGGGAGGTCGTTATGGACGTGATAGAGGATTTTACTGGCAACAGGGTCACGTATGCCTTGGTGACCATAGGGGGCGTGAGGAGAGATCTGCCGCAGGAGAAGGCGGAGAAGATGCTGAGGGTTATGGACGCATTGGAGGAGACCGTGAAGAAGTACAAGGAGATGTGCTTGAACGAGAAGACAATAAGGATGCGATGCGACGGCGTCGGCGTGCTCAGGAAGGAGGACGCCATAGCTTTATGCGCTGTAGGTCCTACGATTAGGGCGTCGGGGGTGCCCTTTGACATTAGGGCCGACGACCCCCACGCTGCATACGACGAGATACCGTTTAAGGTCGTTACCTACGACACTTGCGACGTGACGGCGAGGATCTTGGTCAGGATCGACGAGACCCTCGAGTCGATAAACATAGTCAGGGAGGCGATAAAGAAGATGCCCTCGGGGCCAATAAGGGCTAGGTTGCCGAGGGCCGTTCCAGTCGGAGAGGGCGTTGGGAGGACTGAGGCCCCCAGGGGTGAGGTGATCCACTACGTCAGGTCTAACGGGACCGACAGGCCGTTTAGGTGGAAGGTGAGGGCGCCCACGCTCGCCAACCTCCTCTCAATCCCAGTTATGCTGACCTCAAAGGGCGACTACGTGGTCTACATAGCGGACGTCCCCATAACGTTTGCCAGCATAGACCCTTGCCTGAGCTGCACGGACAGGGCTGTGAAGTTCGTCGACGTCTCGAGCGGCAAGAGCTGGGTCTGGACCTTCAGCCAGATAAAACGCATGTACTGGAAGGACAAGCCGTGTTGGAGGGAGAGGCCGTGATCCAAGAGCTCATAGACGTCCTCAGGACGTTGCTCTTCCCAGGCTTCCTCTTCTTCGTAATCCTAGGCCTCTTCTTCGAGTGGATAGACAGGAAGTTCTACGCGAAGCTCCAGAACAGGGTGGGCCCCCTCTACACAGGCCCTTGGGGCTTGCTCCAACCCCTCGCAGACTTCGTCAAGCTTATGGCCAAGGAGGACATAGTGCCGGAGGGCGCGATCAAGCCCATCTTCTCCTCGGTTCCAGTCTTCGCTCTCGCCCTGAGCTTATTCGCGGCGCTGTTCTTGCCGGTATGCGGTCCTCAGGGGATAGTCTCGTTTCCCGGGGACGTGATAGTCTTGGCGGTCGTATTGACTCTTCTCGTGATCCTCGTCTTTTTAGGAGGTCTTTCTCCCGCAAGCAGGTATCCGGAAGTGGGGGCCGAGAGATCGGTACTACAGCTCTTGGGCTATGAGATACCCCTCGTGGCCTCGATCCTAGGAGCAACCGCCATGACCGTTGGACTGGGAGGCTCGCTGTCCATCGAGGGCATCGTAAACGCTCAGAGAGATTGGTGGAGCATCTTGGGCTTTCAAGCGTTGGGCTTTGCCATCTTTCTACTAGCAGCACAAGCCGAGCTGGAGAGGGTGCCATTCGACATACCTGAAGCAGAGACGGAGATAGTCGCTGGCTGGACCACCGAGTACTCGGGCAAGAAGCTTGCCCTCCTAAGACTTGCGAGAGACGTGGAGCTGGCCTTTCTATGCGGCCTAGGGGCCACGCTCTTCTTGGGAGGTCCTTGGCCAGGCCCCTTAGTACCAGGCCTTGGAGGAGCGATAGTCTCAACGATCATCTTCGTCATAAAGTCTATCGTAGTGCTCCTACTGCTGACGGTGATAAGAGCAGCCATGTCAAGGTTGAGGATCGATCAGATGGTGAACTTCGCTTGGAAGTACTTGGTGCCCCTCTCCATATTCCAGTTGCTCTTGGCAGTCGTGGTGGCCCCCCTGATGATACATCTATTAACCCTCTGAGGTGGTGGAGCGAATGCCAATATTCCGCGAAGTGCTGAGGACCGCCCCTAAGAAGAGGGCTACCTTACTCTACCCGTTCGAGAAAAGGGACGTGCCACTGGACTACAGGGGCAGGATCGAGATAAACTACGACCTGTGCGTCGGTTGCGGCTTATGCGTCAAGGAGTGTCCCTCGCAAGCCCTCGAGCTCGTGACGTTGCCGGACGGTAAGAAGAAGCCCAGGTACTACGTGGCTAGGTGCACGTTCTGCGCGCAGTGCGTTGAATCCTGCCCCCGAAACGCTATTAAGTCGACTCAAATTTACGAGTTAGCCACTTACAACAGGAAGGCGGAGGTCGTCGAGCCGTGTGGGACCTCGCGCTGATATTCTTGACGGTGCTCGCCGCCATACTCGCCGTCGAGGCCAAGGACCTCATAAGGAGCATAATGGCCTTCCTAATCATGTGCATCTTTGTGGCGATCATCTACTACGCCATGGGCGCGGTCTACGCTTCCGTGTTTCAGCTCTTGATCTACGCAGGCGCGGTCTCGGTCTTACTAATAGTAACTGTCCACACCATTAGGAGGAGGCGAACTGCATGAAGGGCCTCACGATAGTTGGTGCGATTTTAGCAATAGCGACTTTAGCATTACTTCTAATTTCGCTCTCCTATGGTATGCCATCGCCCGTGGGCATCACCATGCTCGACAAAAAGTTAGGCGAAATGCTTTGGGGCTATAGAGCTATAGACATGCTGACTCAAGCCTTACTGATACTAGGCGCTGCCTGCGGCGTCACTGCACTTTTCAGAATAGAACCTCCAAAGGAGGTCGCAGAAGAGGAGCAAGCAGTCATTGAGGCCCCCTTAGAAGAAGTGGAAGAGACCGCGGAGGAGGTATAGTAAAATGGGGCTCACCTCTCCACAGGCATATATTGCCTTCTCGATCATCCTCCTCGCGATAGGTGTCTACTGTTTAGTCTCCAAAAGGAACATGATAAAGACGGTCATAGGGATCGAGGTAACGACCATCGCGGTCAATACTGCCTTGCTATCGTTAAGCTGGGCGAGGGTAGCGACAATTTCACATATTACAGGAGCAATGGTGGAGCCTCTAGCTGAAGCCCTCGTCATAATATCAATAGTGATTGGAGGAGCCATAGCTGCGCTCGCTTTGTCATTGGTAGTTAATGCTTATCGTCACTATAAGACGTTGGACTTGAAGAAGCTTAAGAGATTGAGGTGGTGAATGATGGCGACAGGAGTAGGCATCGCCGAAGTTATGGGACCTGTGATAGCATTAATAGTTTTTTCGGCCTCGATGCCGATATTAGGCTACATCGAGGGGAAGCTTAAATACAAGTACCTAACGGGGGTCGCGGCGTCCGTAGGCTTCTCTTTCGCACTAATTTACTTAGCGCACTTCCTCTGGAGGTTCTGGAGCTCACTAGCCAAGGGAGTCGCCCTCACGTCATCGTTGTTCCCTAACTTCGGTCGCCCTTTAGGAGTTGAAATTAGAGTAGACGTCTTCAGTACCTTTATGGCTTTGTTGTTCATCGGCCTCGGCCTTCTAATATCCATATACTCCATAAAGTACATGGAGCACGACACGGGCTTAGACAGGTACTATGCGATGCTCTTGCTTCTAGTAGCTGGCATGGTAGGAGTCGCCGTTGCAGGTGATTTCTTCACGCTCTTCGTCTTCTGGGAGCTCATGAGCATATCGTCGTACTCCTTGGTCTCCTTCAGGAAGTACAGGTGGGAGCCCATAGAGGCTGGCTTCAAGTACCTCGTGATGAGTACTCTGGGCTCTCTCGTGGCACTGCTCGGCATTTCATTGCTCTACTACTATGCTGGGACCTTGAACTTCGTGCTACTCTCAGAGGCCTTTGCTAGGCCGGATGGCACCCTCAAACTCTACGGTTACGTGATATTGATGTTGATATTTGTGGGCTTCGGCGTCACGGCTTCGATAGTGCCCTTCCACACTTGGTTGCCAGACGCCCACCCAGCCGCTCCGAGTTCCATAAGCGCGATGCTATCGGGACTCGTGATCAAGGCTGGCGTCTACGCCATTGCAAGGGGCTCCTTCATGATATTCAAACCAACGGCTTTCGACTACGGCACGCTCTTCGTGGTCTTCGCCGTCATAACCACGACCGTCGCGAACATAATGGCTTTGCTCCAGAGGGACGTGAAGAGGCTTTTAGCCTTTTCAAGCACAGTCAACATAGGCTTCATACTGTTCGGCTTGGGTACCGCAGCTTATGCCTCACATTTAGGAGTTGCCATCGCAGGTATTCTGGGGTTAGTGGGGGCGCTCATGCATATACTCTCTCACGCGATAGGCAAAGGACTTCTATTCCTTGCCGCTGGCTCCTTCATCACGAGGGCGAAGACTAGGAACATCTACGAGCTCCAAGGAGCGGGTAGGGCGATGCCATGGACCGGCGTTGCCTTTTCCGTAGGACTATTGTCGCTTAGCGGAGCTCCTCCTCTAGCGGGCTTCGTGAGCAAGTTCTTCTTACTGATGGCTGGTTACAGCGTGGGCAATGCATTCATGAACGTGGCGACATCATTAATGTTGGTAAATAGCGTGTTCGCCGCCGCGTATTACTTGAGACTCCTGCAGATATGTGTTATTAGGCCTAGGGGGGAGGGCGTTAAAGAGCTGAGGGAGGCCTCGCCGGTGATAGTAGCGCCATTAGTGATCTTGATGATACTGCTCATAATAATTGGTTGCTATCCATGGCCTTTGTTGGACATTGCCCGAAGCGCGGCTTCAGCCTTGCTCCAACCGTGAGTGAGAAAAATCCCTTTTAACACGTAAGAGTAAGCCTGGTTCTAGGCAGGTAGCCACTCGTGATTATCTGTGCCGATCTTCACGTGCACTCGAAGTACAGTGGGGCTACGTCGGAGAAGATGGACATAAGGGAGCTCTTGACATACGCGCCCCTCAAGGGGATAAACCTCTTGGGGACTGGCGATGCGCTTCACCCCCTGTGGCTCAAAGAGCTGAAAGAGACCCTTGAAGAGGTCCCAGGGACTGGCCTCTACAAAGTCAAGGGCTCTTCGGTAGACCTATTCTTGGTGGTCCAGACGGAGGTGGGGACGATACACGAGGTCAAGGGGAAGGCGAGGAGGATACACCACGTCGTCTTGATGCCGAGCCTAGAGGTGGCGGAGCAGGTCGCTGACGTTCTCGGCAAGCTCGGCGATCTTAAAGCTGACGGGCGGCCGGTGTTCAACATAGAGCCCGCGGAGCTAGTCGAAACCCTCTTGCAGGTGGACGACGACGTGTTCATCTTCCCAGCCCACGCTTGGACCCCTTGGTGGTCAATTTTTGGGTCGATAGGCGGCGTCGACAGCTTAGAGGAGTGCTACGGAGACAAGAGCCACAAGATAAGGGCCCTCGAGACGGGGCTCAGCTCCGACCCAGAGATGAACTGGCGCGTGTCCGCGCTCGACAGGCTGGCCCTCCTGAGCAACAGCGACAGCCATAGCCCGTACCCCCACAGGCTCGGCAGGGAGGCTAACGTCTTCAACTTGAAGAAGCCCACTTATCAGGAGCTCATAAACGCCATAGCGAGCAAGGACCCCTCGAAGTTCTTGATGACCATAGAGGTCGACCCGGCCTACGGGAAGTACCACTGGACCGGCCACAGAAGGTGCGGAGTGTCGATGCCTCCTGAGGAGGCCATGAAGAGGGGCAACAAGTGCCCGGTCTGCGGGAGGCAATTGACGAAGGGGGTCGAGCAGAGGGTCGAGGAGCTGGCGGACAGGCCCAAGGGGTTTAGGCCCCCCGGCGCCATCGACTTCAAGAGGCTCCTGCCGTTGGCCGAGATAATAGCTGAGTGCTTGAAGATAAGGGGGGAGGCGAGGCTGTACTCAGGGCAGGTTTGGGAGCTGTACATGAAGCTGGTCAACAGGTTCGGAAACGAGCTGAACGTGTTGCTGGGCGCGAGCCTCGAAGAGCTCGAGGCCGTAGTCCCAAGCAGAGTGGCAGAGGCAATAGTAAGGGTCAGGGAAGGACGCGTGATCGTGAGGCCGGGCTACGACGGGGTTTATGGGAGATTGATACTTGATGAAGAAGAGCGAGCCGAGCCCGTTGACCGCAAGGGCCAGACAAGCATCGTCGACTACCTCAAATAAAAGAGCCCGTATTGGCAGCTCGCTTCAACTATTGAGCGAGCCAGCGTAGTGTTGTGAAACGGTTAAGCAAGGCATTGATCTTCAACGTTGCGTGCTAATCCGACTTGGCGTAGAACATGGCCTAAATCGAGGTGCGCGAGTAAGCGTTAAATACACTCCCCAAAAACCAGAAGGGCGTCGCGGGTGACGCGCTTGATGTCAGAGAGCATTGGCTACGCCGGTGCTTGGCTCTGCTGGATAATACCAATGGTTGGTGCTTCTCTGACTCCTGCCTTCGCGAAACTCGGCCCGCGAGTCAGGGACTACGCGGCGGTGCTTTCCTCCTTCCTCGCTGCGGTCTTTGCGTCTTTCATGGTTCCCCTCTTGTGGTCAGGTCGCGTACCTTTCTTTAACTCAAGAGGTTACGACTGGATTCCCTCGCTTGGAGTTAAGATGGGGGTAATAGTCGACCCCTTGAGCATAATAATGGCCAACGTCGTTGCGTGGATAAGCTTCTTGATAATGGTCTATTCGTTGAG
>JAAOZJ010000054.1 GCA_011605835.1 Thermoproteota archaeon | reverse complement strand
GGCGGCTCAAGAAGTGCGAGTAGAATCAGAGTTTACAAACCTAACCCCTAAACATCAGCTACGAAACAGCCCCTCGAGGTCGTAGCTCGAGGCTCTAGCCGTGGACGGTCCTTGATTAGAGATATAAGCGCCTAGACGTCCTTCTATTTGGGGAACGCCCTTGCCGTTAATATCCGCTGAGGAGGTCGTCAAGCTCTTCGAGGAGGATACCAGAGCGAGGAAGAGGCTGGCGGAGCTGTTGGTATCCGAGCCTGACGTGAGGCTTGCGATAATAAACGCGGTCCTGAGGGACGTGGCCACCAAGGGCGATATAGAGGCTCTTAGAAAGGAGTTCAAGGAGGGCATAGAAGCGCTGAGGAAGGAGCTCAGAAGCGACGTGGAATACTTGAGGAGCGAGGTCTCTGGGTTGAGGGAGAGGGTCTCGAAGCTTGAGGGCGCGTTCACCCAGCTCGTCGACAGGATGGACGACTTGGACAAGAGGATCGACTACACGACCAAGGTCTCCTGGGCCCTCACGATATCAGTGCTAGCGACCCTCACGGCTCAGCTAATCTTAATGTTCCTTCATATCCATTGAGGCCTGGCGAGCAAGCGCATTTGTGAGCTTTTGGTGTCGAAGCTCACGAGGAGGACCCATTAGGGGCTCTCAGTCGTCTTCGAGTTCGCCGCGGCGTAACAGTCAATTCAGTAAGCAGGCTAATGTTCGCGAGGAGCGGGGCCGCTTTGCAAAGGGGCGCGCTCTTTAAGTGTTAGCGCGATCACCGAACGACAAAGGGTGCCTAGGGCCGTTCGCGCGAACTCGGAGGCCAACGACAATGGACGTGCCGCTCGACGTCGTGCTGAGCGCCATTGGGGCGCTGGGAATCGTAGCGACGGTCGTCCTCATATGGCTCGAGCTGAGGCACGGGAGGAAGGTGTCCACCGCCGGCTTCACGCTGACGCTCTGCTACGACATATTCCACTCAGAGTCAATGATCGAGCAGAGGAGGAGGCTAGCCGAGCTGTTGCAATCGCCAGTAATGGATGAGGCGGTGTTCGAGAGGATAGACCGCGAGGCTAGGGAACCGCTGGACTTCATGGAGGACGTGGGCGAGCTTCTAAGATCCAAGGTTGTGCTCAAGGAATTCATCTACAGCTCGCTCAGCTACTGGATCCTGAACTACTGGTTGCTGGCCAAGGGCTACGTCAAGTGGGCCAGGAGGACCAACCCTCTGTTCTACGACAACTTCGAGCACCTCTTCAACGAGATGCTGAAGATCGAAGCGAAGAGGAGGAACAAGGCGCCGCAAGAGGTCCTCAAGGGGCTCAGGCGAAGCGTGGAGCTCGGGTACTTCATAGAATCGGAAAAGAACTTGCCCGTCCTCGGTAAGTAGCCCTTCACGCTCCGCGACGTGCGGGAAGCGAAGGCTTTTATCGCGGGGACGTGTAGAGGCCGAGCAATGCTCAAAACACCTCGACTTGGGCACTTCAAGCCTGTACAGGGCGTGGTGCGCTTTGTCCTCAAGCCCCCGTAGTGGGCTCCTCGCGGTTGCCGAGGAGGCCGGAGTCGGCGCCCTCCACCTCTTCTGGGGAGGCTCCCTCGCGACGATCCTCTCGGCCGTCTGCTCCATACTGGTGGCGAGGCTCCTTGGCCCGGAGCTCTACGGGGTGTACTCGATCTCGTTGGTAGTCTCGGGCTTCCTCATGCTGTTCACGGACTTCGGGGTGAGTCAAGCCATCACCCGCTTCACGGCCTTGTACTCGTCGAGGGGGGAGCAGGGTCGCGTGACCTCGCTCCTCAAGACAAGTTTGGCGTTCGGCCTAGCGGTATCCATCGCCGTATCCCTCGCAGGCCTCGCTCTCGCCGATCAGCTCACCTCCCTCCTCGTGGGCAGGCCCCACGTGGCCCACTTGGTGAGGCTGACCTTAATACTCATCGTGGTTCAGCCTATCTCCGCCCTTCTGTGCTCCGCCCTCCTGGGCCTCGGCGACATGAGGGGCTACGCCGCGGTGGACGTCGTGCGCCAAGCCGTCAGGGCCTCCTTGAGCTCCCTCCTCGCCCTGAGCTTCGGCGTATGGGGCGCCGTCGTCGGCTACGTGACCGCCTACGTGGCCGGGTTGCTCGCGAGCCTAGCGCTGTTCTACAGGCGCTATGTGAAAGTCAGGAGCTTGAGAGGGCCCGAGGCCGGGGTCGGTGAGGAGGGCCTCAAGGACATGCTGTCCTACGGGTTCCCGCTTTACCTCTCCGGCGCTCTCGGAAGCCTCGCGGCGACAGTTAAAGGCGTGGCCCTCGCCCACTTCACGACGAACTTCGAGATCGGGAACTTCAACGCGGCCATGAACTTCGCCGTGCTGGTTACGCTGGTCTCCTCACCTATCGCCACAGCCCTCTTCCCCGCCTTCTCCAAGCTCGACAGCAGCGAGGCTAGGACGATGTTCGCCTACTCCGTCAAGTACACGTCGGCCTTGGTGATCCCAGCAGCCGCCTTGGTCTCGGCCCTCTCTCAAGACCTGGTCTCCATAGTCTACGGAGACGTCTACAGCCGTGCGCCCCTCTACTTAGCCCTGTACTCCACGACCTTTCTCTTAGCGGGGCTAGGGTCCGTCGTCCTCGGGAGCTTCTTCAGCGGCGTGGGGGACACGAGGGTCAACCTCAAGGCGACGCTCGTCTACGTGGTCCTGTTCGCGCCCTCGGCGGTGGCCCTCACGAGCGCCCTCCGTGTCGAGGGCCTCGTAACCGCGATGATAGTGGCGACAGCGGCCTCGACGGTGTACAGCCTGAGGGTCGCGACTCGGAAGTACGGCATGTGGGTGGACCTCAAGGTCTCCGCCAAGATATGCCTAGCGGCCCTCCTAGCTGCGATCCCGACGGCACTGCTAGCCACCCACACCCCCCTCCCGATGGTCGCGAACCTCGCCCTCTGTGCCTCGCTCTACCTGCTGATCTACTCGACGGCCGCCCCCCTCTTGGGAGGGCTGACGAGGAGGGACGTGGAGGCCTTGGCTGGCATGTTCGAGAAGGTGGCCGTGCTCCGTCCCTTTGTACGGGTGCTGTCGAGCTACGAGGTCAAGGTGCTCAGATTGGCTGAGAGGCTCAAGTCTACGTCATCTACTTAAGTTCGACGAGGTCTAGAACTGGTGGAGCGGTGCCTTTAGGGCTAGGGGACCTCTTTTATCTCTCGCACAAATGCCTTCCTATCAGGGCGTGCTATGTCCTCTCACTTCGCACCCTCGGCGATCTCGAGGGGCTAGGCCTACGCGAGGGCTAAGGCAATCGCTTTTGAACCTGTGAACAACCTAACCGCCTCGGGAAAAACCCTTTATAGGAAGGCCTCTGCAGAGGGAATTGAGAAGACGATGGTTAGTAGGATCGGCAAGTTCAAGCGCACAAGCGAGCCCAAGAGGATCGGCAAGTTCGTTAGGGTAGCGGTGGCCCAACGCCATGGTCGTTAGGGTCAGGGTCAGGGTCACGTCGAGCGAGGGCGAGGTCGTCACGGTCGCTCTAGCCAATTCCGGGTATGAGGCTGAGGAGCCCGAGGTGGTCGTCCCGACTCGGGTGGCCGAGAGGTTGGGCCTCTACCCGAGGCTCCCAGCTAACTCCGAGGTCAGGGAGTACAGGGGCGTGGGGGGCGGGGTGGTCAACACCTTCTTGGTTAGAGGGCTCGTCAGCGTGAGTGTCTTAGCGGGCGAAAGGGAGGTAGGCCCCGTGGCCGCGACGGTCGTCATCACGCCCGGAGAGGACGAGGTGATATTGAGCGATAAGCTGATGGACGCGCTGGGGATTGTGCTGTTGAGGCCCGGTGAGGGGCTCTGGAGGCTCGCTGATGAAGAGCTCGTCAGGAAGAGCGAGCGACCAGAGAAATGGTAGAGCATCTCGCTACACATGGTGAGCACTTCATGTTCGAGCACTGACAACTCTCATCGAACGGCCTTCTGCGCCTCTAGGACCATCCTCTCCACGTCCGGCACCTGCCTCCTCACGTAGTCCGGGTCGAGCTTCGCCTCGTGGAATCCCCACACGTGGAGCACCCAGGCCGAGTTCCAAGAGTGCCTGAACCACTCGCCGAGCTTGTCAGAGATCCTCAGGACGGCCCTCTCGAGCTCTGTGACGGTCCACCTACCCCTTTCGCCAACCTTCTTGAGGACGTCATCTAGCGCGAAGCGGTGTGCTAGGGCTTTCACGGCCTCCTCAGCCGCCTTGTAGAGCTTCTCGCTGGCCTGTACTGGGTCCTTGTCGACGAGTGACTTGCCCTCCTCGAGGTACTTCAGGGCGAGGTCGATGCGCCTCCCGACCTCTAACTCTGCGCCCACGCACCTCACCTGCACGTCTCTATCACCTAGTCGGGCAAAGATAAGCTTTGCCATGCGCATAAAGGATGGGCTTGGCAGATAAAGACGTGGGCTGAGAGCTGTAGAGTCGCACGCCGATCTTAACCAACAAGAAGATCCTCGGGGAGGGGCTACGACTCTTTCGAGCCCTTACGCGTCAAAACTAAAAAAGCCCTCTGAAGAAACTTTATGCCTCAGGGCAACAGAGATGGTCGTTACGTGCACGGCCCTCCCTCTGAAAGGCTTAAGCCTCTAGAAGCGGCGGCCCTATTCGTCGGCACGATCTTGGTCCTCACCCCCTTGATCGGACTGGCGCTGAACTACCCGCCCCTCAACATCGTGTCCTCTCCCGCCCTAGCGTCGCCTTCGCTCCTGCTCGTAGCCCTCGCGTTAATAGCGATCGTCTTGAGACGACACGCCAAGGCAGAGGGTCTACCCCGTGAGGGAAGCGGGAACCGCCTTAGGCCGATGCTTTACGCGGTCCTGCCAGTCGTAATCGCGATGGCCTTGAGGCTCTATCCTTACTTAATCAGTGGCCTGCCGTTCTCCGTGGACTCCTGGCCGTCGATAAGGTACGCCGAGCTCCTGCTAGGCGAGCAACCCATCCGCGTCGGCGAGGCGGGCGCCTTGGGCAAGAGCCCTGACTACTTTGGCGAGAAGCTCTTCGGGGCCGTGGCCTCGGCGCTCACGGGGCTCCAGCCGATGCACGCCATGGCCTTCCTCGTGCCCTTGGTCGGGGCCCTCTCGACCCCGATGCTTTACGCCATCGCGAGGGGCCTTTACGGCAGAGAGGTCGCCTCCCTAGCCTCCCTCTTCTCGGCCGTGGCCCTCAGCGACGTGATCTTGACGGCTGGTGTGAAGGGGGAGACCTACGCCCACCCCCTCTACCTCTTTCTCGTCTACCTCCTCATCGACGAGAGGCCCTCGTGGCGCGCTAAGGTCCCGCTCTTCGCCCTCGCCTCGGCCTCCCTCGTCACGATCCACTACTACACCGCCATTCTTACGACGGCCATTCTGGCCTCGACTAGCTTGGGAATTGTAATCGTTGGGGCCAGGCAGGGGGCGAGCCCGAGGCTTCGCGACCTCTCACTCCCGGTGATCCTCGCCTGCTCTACACTCATCTACTTCGTCGTCTACGCCAGGTGGGCCTTCGACTTCATCTCCACGATAGACCTGCTCTCGGCCGCCTCATTCCAGGTCATCGCCTTCTCCTCGGCGCTCTGGCTGGCCTTTAAGGACTTCGGTCGAAGGGAAATCGTAGCCCTCTCCCTCTTCATAGCCCTCGCCGCGACGTCGCTCTCTTGGCTATCCACCGTGAGGCCCCTCGCGCTGGGGGCCCCTGTGCTGCCGACGCGCTACTTGCTCTACGCGGGCCCGCTCGTCGTGGCCGCCCCCCTCTGCGCCTTGGGCTACGACGAAGTGAAGAGGTCGCGCGGCTCGCGACACCTCCTGCCGCTCTTCTGGCTCGCGCCCGTCTTGGGGCTGGAGAGCTACGCCGTGCTGGGGAACGTCGACCCGGGCTTGGGCTCGACCCTCGCCTATCGAGGGCTAAACTTCCTGGTCCCGCCGGTGGCAATCTTGTCGGCCCTCGGGGTTCGCTGGCTCTACGAGCGCGGGTGGCGTGGAACTTCGAGGCGGGCGCTGCGGGGCTTGTCCAAGGCGGGGGCGATAGCGATAGCCCTCTTCATCCTGCTCGCCAACGTCTACGGCGTCTACGCCTGCGTGAACCTCCAAGAGCGCTACCTAGGCTACTTCTGGCTATACACGCAACCCGAGTTCCGAGCCGCGTCCTGGGTCAAGGACTTCATGAGCAACGCGACGATGGCTGGCGACGTGAAGGCCCTCTACCTCCTTAAGTACTACTTCGGCGTGGAGGTGGACGTCTTGGAGGGGCTCAAGTACTTGAGCGGACGGGCTAAGGGCCCTCGAGCCCTATTCGTCTACGAGCAGATGGCGAGGAACGGGTACGTGGTTTGGGGAGGCTACAGCGTCGACCTGCCTAGCGACTGGGTGGAGAGGGCACGTAGCCTCAACCTGGTGTACTCGAACGGCGCGGCGAGCGTGTACGTCAAGTGACGCTAAGTGCGGCCTTTTGGACTCCTCAACGAGTGTCGCGACGAGCTAGGACTAAGAGCGCTCATATTTGCCCTTTAAACACCATTACTCGGTGGCCTTCTTAGGCGACGCCGCTCCGGAAAAGGTCGAGGAGGGGGGAGGGAGCTCGACGAGTTGATGGACTTCCTCAAGGAAGTCCTCTTGGCCACGGAGGAGTGCGCGTTGTTGAAAGGGGGCCGACGAGTGGTAGAGAAGAGGCCTTCGGAGAGCTTAGGTCGATCTATGACCTCTCAAGGGCCCTGATATTCAAGGGCAGGCGACGGATGGTCGATAAGCTTAGGAAACTCGAGGCTTCCCATCTGTTAGGCTCGACGTCGTCAAGGTCGCGGGACGAGGCCGACGCCTTCAAGTTGTGCGCAGGGATTAGAGCGTCGCTTGCTCCTCATGCTCCGGAGGGCTGGCCTTAATAGGACTAGCACGCAAGAATTCGCGTAGAAGGCCCTTCGGTGGTGGCCTTGGGGATAACGTACATAACTGGGAGGGTCAGGGGGCCCCTCGGAGAGGAGGAGGTCCGCTTCCTCGTCGACAGCGGGGCGACGTACACAGTCCTCCCCGAGGACGTCTGGAGGAGAATAGGGCTCAAGCCCTTGAGGGAACACGAGTTCGTGCTCGCCGACGGGACTGTCGTGAGGCGCAAGGTCTCGGAATGCTACATAGTGCTCCCTCAAGGCGAGGCGCACACCCCCGTCGTGCTAGGAGAGGCCGACGACCAAGCGCTACTGGGCGTCGTGACCCTAGAGATCTTGGGCTTAATACTTAACCCGTTCAAGCGCACGCTCCAACCAATGCGGATGCTTCTCGCGTAGCTCCGCCGACCTAAGCCGCCTAAACAGCAGTTCCAAAAAAGATAGACTTAAAATAGACATAAGTAGTCTTTCCTCTCGATGGAGAGGCTCTACACGCTCAAAGAAGCTAAAAAGCTACTAGGAGTCACCATGAGAACCATTCAGCGCTGGGATAAAGAAGGGAAGATAAGAGTCGTCAGGACGGTTGGTGGCAGGAGGAGAATACCTGAAAGCGAAATTAAGCGACTTCTCGGCTTGAAGGAGAGGAGGGTAGTAGTGGGTTATGCTAGGGTCTCCTCTGCAACTCAAAAAGACGACTTGGAAAGACAGGCAACTTTTACACAGCTACGCTAAAGACAAGGGTTACGACAAAGTTCAAATACCAAGCGACGTGGGTTCAGGTCTTAACGAGAAAAGGAAGGGTTTTCTCAAGCTCCTAGAGATGGTTGCTGAGAGGAAAGTTTCCAAGGTGATCGTCGCTTATAAAGATCGGCTGACGAGGTTCGGCTTCGAAACGATGAGGAAGATGTTCCGAGCTTTTGGAACTGCGATAGAGGTAATAAACAGCGAGGAGAAGACTCCTCAAGAGGAGCTTGTTGAAGATTTAATAACCATCGTGTCTCATTTTGCTGGAAAGCTCTACGGGATGAGATCGCATAAATATAAGGAGGTTGTCGAAGGTGTCAGGAAGCTCGTATCAGGTTAGGGCATACAACATAAGGCACGGATATGATGTAAGCGAGTTTCTCGAAGCATACAGAAGGCTACTTCAAAAAGCTGTGGATGAAATATGGGCTGGAATCAGGTGGGTTGAAAAGCACGATAGGAAGGGGAGAAAGAGGCTCATACCAATAATCCCAAAAGACAGCACCTTCAAGAACCACTATCTAAGAAATTTGCTGATGGAAGGCTGGGACTACTCGAAGCACTACGTTGACTCAGCGATCAAGCAGGCATACTCTATGCTGAAGTCTTGGAGGAGGAGCTACCTCAAAGGGAAAGGGCGCAAAGAGAAGCCAGTGGTTAAGAGGAAGTTCGTTAGGGTCAAGGAGACGCTCTACACCTATAAGGATGGGAAGATAAAGGTCAGCGTAAAGCCACATGAAGAATACCTAGTATTCGACATTTCTAAGGCTTGGTTCCTCAGCAGAGCAGAGGGTGAACTGGGAGAGCTGATCTTAGGTGAAAAATACTTGACAGTGACGTTCAGGTTCAAAAGGGACGAGGAGGAAGTTAAAGGCAAGATAGCTTGGGACTGCAACGAGAAGAGCCTAGATGGATTCAGCCCAAACACAGGATGGATCAGAATAGACCTAACAAAACTCTTCCACATACACAGAGTCTATGAAACGAAGAGGGCGAGGCTGCAGCAGAAGGCTTCAAAGAAGCCCTCGCTCAGAAGGGTTCTGGCAAAATACTCCAAGCGTGAAGGGAATAGAGCTAAAGACTACATCCATAAGCTTACAACCTTCATAGCGAGGGGGTTCAAAGGCTATATCCATGGCTTCGAAGACTTGAGGAAGGACAGGATGCTCAACGGCTCAAAAAAGCACAACAGGAACATCTCAAAGAGCAACTGGAAGACGATCATAGCCCTCCTGAGCTACAAGTCAAAGGTCGTGCTCCTCAACCCAAAGAACACCACGAGGAGGTGCTCCAGATGTGGGATGGTCAATGCCCCGAAAGGAGCGATGTATGAATGCAAATGCGGGTTGAGGGTAGATAGGCAGCTCAACGCAGCCATAAACCTATACCTTCAGATGGAGGGGCTTCCTCCAACCCCAAGCCTCTTCAGCGAGCTGATGAAGGGTTGGAGAGGGTTCACCCTGACAGGGGAAGAGACTGATGAAGGCTCCGATGAACTCAAGAGGAGCCCAAAGCTAATGAATCCCAAGAGCTACATAAGTCTATCAAAGACTACGTAGCTCAGAACCCGTAAAACGTCCTCCCTAAAGAGCGATGGGATGGTCGATCAATCTGCGGGCTCCGCAGCCTGCTCTAGGTTTAAG
>JAAOZJ010000129.1 GCA_011605835.1 Thermoproteota archaeon | reverse complement strand
TTTCACACAAAATCAAAAGTCTCTCATCGCGCACTTTCACTTAGCTCCGCTGCTTTCCTCGAGGTGGTGCTGTGAACTACGTCATAAAGATCCATGAATACAATTGCGGCAACTGCGGCTCGAAGTTCTTCACATTGACTAGGATATACCAATGTCCCATATGCAAGAACAGGGTTCGTAGGAGGGACACGGAGATTAGGGTCTTCAAGAGGTTTGACGAGTACAAAAACGAGATTACGCGCTTTAAAAGCGAGTATCACTACAGGGTCATCGGCGGTAGGAGCGTTTGGTTCGTCGACAAGGTCTATCAGCCCAAAGGTGCTTGGAAGGGCAAGGTAAAAGAGGGTTAAGGGGCGGGACAGCTAAACTCTAAACACTAAGTGCTAGAAGTATACTCGAGATCATGGAAGTGGCATCGGCGGCATCGCTGGTCCTACTGTCGTTGTTGGTAGTGGTGGAGCTCATTTACTTGGGCTACCACCTGTGGCTCTCGAGGACTTCCTCCAAATACTCGACTCCTAAGGGCTACCTCCCGGAGTCGCCGACGGTCGCCTTCCACATCCCCGTCAGGGGAGAACCGCCACTGCTCCTCGAAAGGGTCTTGGCCTCGATAAAGCGCCTCAGGTACCCCAAAGATAGGATAAAGGTGGTCGTGGTCTGCGATGACGAGGATCCTAGACCCATGGAGGAGGTGTGCGACAGGGCTCGAAAAGACTTAGAGGTGGTCTTCGTGCACAGGAGGGAGCCCAAGGGGTTTAAGGCTGGGGCGCTCAATGAAGCCCTCAAGATCGAGAGCGATGTGGTCGTAGTGTTGGACGTTGACAGCATACTGCCGCCGGACTTCCTGATTAATGCGCTGCCCTCTCTGCGCGAGTCTGACGACGTTGCTGCTGTCGTCGTTAGGTGGGAGCCATTAAACGCTGGGGAGAGCCCTGTTTCCGAAGCCATAAGCTTCGGGCAAAAGCTCTTCACGAGCGGGCTCTTCCGAGGACTTCAAGCAGCGTTTAAGAGCTCGATTCTCATTGGCTGTGGATGCATCTTAAAAAGAGAAGCCCTCCTTAGCGCCGGGAAGTGGGATGAGAGTTGCCTCTTGGAGGACGTGGAGCTAGGAGTTCGACTCAGGCTTAACGGATGTAGAGTCGTGTACAACGATGAGGTGCCCATATGGATCGAGCACCCATCCACTTACGGCGATTTCAAAAAACAACAGAAGCGATGGGCTTACGGCGTGAGTCAAACATTCCTGAAGCACGCGAAGGCCATCGTTACTTCAAACTTAGCCCCCCTCGAGAGGGTCAGCTTGCTCATATACCTAACGCAGTACTGGGGCTTGGCCCTAGCGGGGTTGTCGATCATCGCGTTGCCGGTGCTGGTCCTCCTCGGGGGGGAACCACCCCTCCTACCCTTGCTACCCCTCTTGGGCATCGGAGCGGCGTTGTTGATCCCTTACGGTCGTAACCTCCTGAGGCAAACCTCAAGAGACTACAGCTTGGTCAAGAGGATAAGACTCCTCGGAAGGTCATCGGCCCTTGCAGTAGCTATGGCTTTGGACGTCTTTATTGCCTCGCTAAAGCCTCTCTTGAAAGTCGGCTATGGCTGGAGGGTGACGCCCAAGGGCCCCACTAAAAGGGCCTCGAGGGCCTTGCCGAAGCTTGAGCTCCTCTTATCGTTGCTCCTCCTCTCGACCTTGGTGATAGCTGTTTGGAGGTTCTACGTTGTGCTGGCGCTGTGGTCGCTCGTCTATCTAGCGCCTTTAGCGTACGTGACCTCAAAAAGGTTCGGATGAAGGGTCGACTTGATCAACCAAGGCGACGGGCGAATGGGTAACGCTTGTCCCTCCGGTTTCGCAAGATCTTCTACATCCCCAGCGCCCTTGCCTCTACGTGAGTGCACACCTGGTCAGGTAACCCTTCACGAATGGACACTAGACGTCTTGCTGAGCCCTCCTCGTGCCCTGCTTCCACGAGCCCTCTGGCCAAGTCTACCCCCTTGAGCTCGAGCCCCTCCATTCGGCAGAGGATGTGAAAGCAAAATGGGCTTTGACGCTCTTCTTAACGCTAAGGCCCTCGAGCCTCGCGTCCCACAGCTTAGTCCCGCCTCATAAAAACGGTTGGCGGTATTATCTCGAATTCACAGAACAGACTAGTTTTTATGCTCGCCGACATTCACTTACTCAACCCCTTTTCCTAACTCGTATGGTGATAGACTTGTCCATAAAGTTTGGTACTGATGGCTGGAGGGGCTTGATGAGCGCTGATTTCACGGTCAACAACGTCAGGGTGGTCGCTCAAGCGATAGCCGATTACGTCGCCAGTAGAGGACTCGCGAGATACGGGGTCGTAGTCGGGTACGACTCTAGGAGGGGCTCCAAGGAGTACGCCAAGGCGTGCGCGGAAGTTCTCGCCGGGAATGGCGTGCCCGTCTACATGACTGCCACCGACGTCCCGACGCCTCTCGTTGCGTTCGCGACCGTCAGGCTGAGGGCTGGGGGCGCCGTAATGATCACAGCCTCCCACAATCCCCCCGACTACAACGGGATAAAGTTCATACCCCACTACGGCGGTCCGGCCTCGGCGGAGATAACTCAAGAGATCGAAAAACTCATCATCCAAGCGGAGGTCAGAGCCTCGGACATAGAGGAGGCTGATAGGAGAGGGCTTGTGGCCTACGTGGACTTTAGAGAGGAGTACTTGGATTGGATTTCGTCGCTCGTCGATAGAGATGCGATTCAGAGGGCCCGCTTAAGGGTCCTAGTGAACCCCCTGCACGGCTCTGTCGCGGGCATACTGGACGAGGCCTTGGGGAGGCTGGGGTGCGAGGTCAAGCGCATGCGTTGTGAGAAGGACCCAGCTTTCGGAGGCCTAACGCCGGACCCTACGTTGCCTGAGTCCGTCCAAGACATGCAGGACTTCATGGAGGGCGTGGACGTGGGCCTCGCGACCGACGGCGACGGCGACAGGGCGACGGCCTACTCAGAGGCCCACGTCACTCCGAACACTCTGTTTCCAATACTGTTGAGGCACATGCTCGAGAAGGGAGTAAGGGGAGGGGTTGTGAGGACCGTTGCCACGACGCACATGGTCGACGAGATAGCAGCCAAGAACGGGCTGAGGGTCTACGAGGTACCAGTCGGCTTCAAGAACATAGCGCCCCACCTGCTAATGGGCGAGGCAATCATGGGTGGCGAGGAGAGCGGTGGCTTCGGGTATAAGTGGCACATCCCCGAGAAGGACGGGGTGTTGACGTGCCTCTACTTGGTCGAGGCCCTAGCCCTCTCCGGCAAGAGGAGGATCGAAGAGCTCGTCCGCGAAGTGAGCAAGGAGATCAAGATTATGTACAGCGTGAGGGGGAAGGTCGAGGTCGATAGGCCTCAAGAGGTTCGAGGCCTCCTCGCGGACCTAGAACCTCGGAGCATAGGAGGGCTTCGCGTGAAGGAGGTCATCAGGATCGACGGGGCAAAGTTCATTACCGAGAGGGGCTGGGTCTTGATAAGGCCGTCGGGCACAGAGCCCGTCGTGAGGGTGTACGCCGAGTCTGAGGAGCCGAAGGTTGCCGAGTCCCTCTTGGCTTGGGGACTGAAGGAGCTCAGGAAACTCGCGAAGGCTCGTTAAGCTCGCAGGGGCGAATCCTCGCTCAACGCCTGCTAGCGCAAAGTTTACTCCTCTTGGAGGGCTTTGGAGATCCGCTCCTTCAGGTCCATTATCTTGCCGTCCGAGATTACCGATATCTTGGTCTCGAGCCTGGGCCTGTACCCCAGCCTCGTGAACAAAGCCATCAACCAAGGGCCTGTGATTCTCTTTATCAAGCCAGCCTCTACGAGCCTCGCCAGTTCAGCGGCGACCGCATCGGCGACCCTCGGGAACTGCGACCTCGCCGCTTCGAGCACCTCGTCCGCCCTCTCCTCTAACAAAGGCCTTATGACTTCGTAGGGGTCCTTGGGCTTTGCCTCCTTCCCCTCGACCTTCTCAGCTCTCTTGGTCGCTTGCGCGAGTAGCTTGCGCTGTAGCTCGAGCCTCTTCATCTGTAGCCACAGGTCCTCGCTCATAGCTCGAGCCCCATAGCTCAGAACTCTTTGAACTCGACTTTAAGCGTTGCCGTATCGAGCAAGGCGATGGACCTGACCCCGTAGATGTAGCCGCAGGCTTCACCGGGGTTTACCACCAGCGTCTTCCCAATCCTCTCGGCTCTCTTAGTGTGCGTGTGGCCGTGAACTACTACGTGGTACTTGCCACTGAGGGCTAGTGCCTCGATTATTTGAGGGTGCACTCCATGCAGCAACGCTATCCTGATACCGTCTACCTCCAGCTCCTCGAAGTCGCTCTCAACCTTAAAGCCCAAGCTCGAGAACCTCTCGCGTAGAAGGCCTCTGTCGCCGTCGACGTTCCCGTAGACTCCCACTAGCTTACACTGCAACCCCTTGTAGGCGGCGTAGGTAAAGGGCGCGACGTAGTCGCCCGCGTGCAAGACAAGGCCAACCCTCTTGGAGTTGAAGGTCTTCACCGCCTCGGTTATGGCCTGCAAGTTGTCGTGGGTGTCAGAGATGAGGCCTATCAGCAACTTCGGCCACCCAGTAGTATTGAGTTGGGGTCTTTTAAATCGAGCGCACAAGGATGACTGGCCTCTAAAGCATTTAAGAGTAAAGCGTCTTAGAATTAGCTTGAGAGGCTTGAGAGTCGTAAAGATAAGGCTGAAGGTGCTTGGAGATAGTGAGGAGAGAGAATTATTGTTGCCAGATGTCGAAGCCAAGGCCGAAGAGCTCTTCAAAATCGGCCCTGCAGACCTCCCGCTAAGAGAGGGGGATGAAGTAAGTTTTGAGCGAGCCCGAGATAAGGCACGACGCGGTCGCTGATCGGTGGGTGATAATAGCCCCTCATAGAGCTAAGAGGCCCAAGGGGGACTCTAAGGGGCAGTGCCCTTTCTGCCCGGGGAACGAGCACATGACCCCTCCGGCGTGGCTGGTCTACTCTCGGGTCAATGGGGAACTGGTCAAGCTCGCGGACAAAGAAAGCGAGAGGGTCAGCGATTGGATCATTAGATGTTTCCCAAACATGTTCCCAGCGCTTAGAAGCGATTTGCCTTTTGAAGAAAGGCCGGGCGAGTCCCTCTTCTTCGCGACCACTTCTTACAGCGGCTTTGGCTTCCACTATGTCATAGTCGAATCTCCAATCCACGATGCCCATCCGCACAACAATAGTATAAAGGGCCTTGAGCTTGTCGTAGAGGCCTACTTCGATGTGATGACCAGGCTCTCTTACGAGAAGAGCATAAAGTATGTGTGCCTTTTCAGGAACTACGGACCAGAGGCTGGGGCCTCCATCTACCACCCGCACAGTCAAGTGATAGCCTTGCCAGTCGTGCCCTCGGCCGTTAGGAGAGAGATAGAGGTCGCTAGGAGGTACAACAGGGAACGAGGCGGATGCCTCTACTGTGACTTGGTAGAGCTTGAAGTCGGCTCTCCTAGACTCGTCTACGCCGACGAACACTACGTAGCAGTAGCCCCTTGGGCCAGCCTCTCTCCCTATGAAGTGTGGATGATCCCTAGGCGGCACGAGCCCAATTTCATAAACACCCATCCAAAAGAGAGAAGGGCCTTAGCGAGGGCCCTCAAGGCCGTGTTATATGCCTTGAAGAAGGTCGCCAACGACCCTCCGTATAACTTCGGCTTCCACGTAGCCCCAGCACGGTGGAGGGGCGAGAGCTACCACTGGCACATAGAGATCCACCCAAGGATGGCCGTGGCAGGAGGCTTCGAGCTGATGTCGGGGATGTACATAAACTCGGTCCCGCCCGAGAAGGCTGCCGACGAGCTTCGGACTGCGATAGAGAAGGCTGGTTTCTGAGGGAGCTTCTGAGAGGAGAGAAAGAGGAGAAGGGGTTAGAGGCTGCGTCTCAGCCTCTGCTCGAGGGTGCGTAAACGTCGCTCAGCCCCGCTTTCTCCACGTACATCTTGATCATGTTCCTGATCCTCTCCTCGGTCAGCCTGCCGAGGGGCGTCGGCGTCTCGAGGAATCTCTTGGCTATCCTCAGCCTGTAGGGATCGTAGCCCTCCCTGGCTTTAAACGCGGCCTTTGTCCTCACTATCTCGGCCCCGAGCCTCAGCAACTCTTCGGGGCTGACCTTAGTCCCCAATGGCTCAAGGGCCTTGGCGACCCTCTCGAGCTTGTATATGCCCCTCGCGAATAGGCAGACGACTAAGCTAGTCAAGACGTTTCGGAACCTCTCCTCCTCGACAAGTTGTCTCACCATCTCCTCGTCAGTCATCAGGGCTCTCAGCGCCCTCTGGTCTATGCTGTACCCAGCGCTGTCGAGGTGGGAGTGCCTCATGCCCGTCAAGAAGCCGACGAGGGCCGCTGGCCCTGTGTGGTAGCCGGGGACCTCGTTGCCCCCGCAAGCCAGCGCGAAGTCAAGGCCCCCGTACTTCGAGGCCGCGACCTCGACCCCGTCGGCCAAGGCGCTGTAGAACTCGTTGGCCCTCCTCGCTATCCTCTCGGCCATCTTTATGTAGACGTCGACGTCCTCGCCCCAGTTGGGCCTGAGCCCCATGGTCTCCTTGTCGGTTATGAGCCCTCGCTGGTAGGCCTCCGTGGCCCAGGCCATCGCGACCCCGGTGCTTATGGCGTCGAGCCCCAGCCCATCGACCTTCTCTATGAGCCTCAGCAACCCATCGGCGGACCCTATCCCGAGCATCGACCCGAGGGCGTATATCGGCTCGTAGTCGTATGGCACTATGAGGGTCTCGTACTCGTGCCCTGGAGCGAAGGCTATCCTGAGCGACGCCAAGTGTATGCACCCTATGGGGCAGTGAGTGCACGCTATCTTCCTCACGAGGTACTTCTCCGCCAAGAGCTCCCCTGATATGCTCTCAGCTAGCTCGAACCTGGTCTGCATGAGGTTCCTCGTCGGGAGGGCGCCTATGGCGTTCAGGGGTAGCACGTTCTCGGCGGTCCCCAAGACGTGGTACTTGCTCATGACCTCGGTCCCCACGACCTCCTTGTATATCTCCTCGTAGACCTTCGCGTAGGCCTTGGCGTCGTCGACCTTGACGCTTCTCGTGCCTGCGACGACCACGGCCTTGAGCCTCTTGCTGCCGAAGACCGCCCCGAGGCCGAGCCTTCCGAAGTGCCTGTAGCTCTCAACGATGACGTTGGCGTATCTTACCAAGTTTTCTCCTGCTATCCCTATCCTCATTATGGTCCTCTTGCCAGCCCCTGGCTCGACCTCCCTCAGGACCCTGCCGACGGCGTAGCTCGACCTCATCCCCCAGAGGGCCGTGGCGTCCTTTATCCTGACTTGGTCGTTGTATATCGATATGTAGACTGGCGTCTTGGAGGCGCCCTTGATTACTATGGCTCCGTAGCCGGCGAACCTTATAGCCGCGGCGGACCTACCACCAGCGTGGCTCTCGCCCAAGTTGCCAGTCAGAGGAGACTTGAACATCGCCACGGTCTTGGAGGCCAGCGGGTAGAGCCCCGTCAGGGGCCCCACGGCGAATATTATCGGGTTCTCGGGCGAGAGCGGGTCCACCCCCTTGGGGCATTCCTCCTCGAGGAGCTTTATCGCTACCCCGGTCCCGCCCAAGTACTTCTCGAAAAGGTCCTTCCTCTCCTGTACCTCGTACCTCCCCTCGGTCAAGTCTATGTAGAGGACGTTGTAGAGGCTTGGGTCGGTCATACCACGAGCTCCCTCCCTATGGGCTCAAACACTATCACGTTGTGGGGGCAGAACTTCGTGCAAAAGCCGCAGTACCTGCATACTATCGGCAGGTTACTCTCCTCGTCCCACACCACCGCCCCCACGATGCAGGCCTCTCGGCAACTCTTGCAACCGATGCACTTGGACTCGTCGAGTGTGACCCCTCCGCCGGGGCGAGGAGTCAGGGCCCCCGTCGGACAGCCCTTAGCACAGGGAGGGTCTACGCAGGCCCTGCACACCACGACCACGAAGCCTCTCTCTATGCCGCCCGCCGACTTGACCTGGATCGCGCTCTTTGCCATGCTCACTACCCCGAACCTCAGCCTAGAGCAAGCGAACATGCAACTGTAGCAACCGATGCACCTCTCGATATTGGCCACGGAAATCCTGTAGGACACGTCACCTCACAGGAGAGTACCCTAGGGCTTGCCTTAAAGTCAATCGCTGTCAATTGGCAACCAATCGGACCTCGTCCCTAACACCTTTATATGAGTAGCCCGTTTTTTTAAGTCCTCTTTCCGACGAACTTTGTGAGCCTTTCCTGCTTGACTTGGTCGCTCAAGAGCTTGCTCACCTGCATCCAGATTCTCGGGCTTATGGAAAGCTTGCTGAAGGCGGCGTCGAGGGCCTCTTTCAGGTTGTCGAACCTCTCGTATCCTTGACTAAGCGCCCTCCTGACGCACTCCCTCACGATCCAGACGCCCACCGGCATTATGTAACCCGGGTGGGCTTCTCTGAGGACCAAGACAGAGGCCTGCTTACCTACTCTGGCTAAGTGCTCGGCGACGGCGAGCCTCGCGGCGTAGTAGCACCCTCCCATGCTAGCGTAGGTCGTCCTCCCCCAGTAGCCCTCCCAGTCACCGCAGAAGGCCACGGAGCCCCCTTCAGGGTTCCACGTCGTCCCGGGGAACCACGCCTCTATCGACTCGTAACTCCACTTCCCGGGGAACATCAACACCACGAACCTGTTATCCATGAAGTTGAAGTGGTAGACCCTGTACTCGTCGAGTTCCTGCATCCTCTTGACCTGCTCGTCCCTCAGGGTTCTAGAGATCGTGCTGTCGACGGCCGTTATGCTCCACCTAGTGGGCACGAGCTTCCTCATTCCCTTAACCCCCAAGAGGCCGACGCTGAACACCCGCTGGATTTGCGATACTGGCACGCCCTTTGCGTAGAGCTCTAGTATCGCGTCCCTAGCCTTGAGGTCGGTGTCGTTAACGGCCTTCTCGATTAATTTGCTGGCCCTCACATCGCTCACCCTGAGCTCTTTTATAGGGGCTGAAGGACCCATTGGCTGGACCTCGTCGTCGAGCAGTATGCTCGCGCTAGGCCTTTTTGACAGCCTCATCTCGGAGTCGACGGGCCTCTCGCCCATTGCCATCAACTGGACGTCGCTCAGCAACTTAGGAGCGTCGTCGGCATCACGCACGTGGAACTTGGCCTTTCCGCGCACGAGCTTCACTCTAAAGTCTACTATGTCCTGAATCGAAGCCCCCAGCCAGCACTCAGGGGTGTCGAGGATGCTCGTGTCTCCCGTGAAGGGCGGTACGAGAGGGCCAGCGTAGACGTAGGGGTATCCATAGCGCCCGACGAACACCGCAGGAGGCGATGACCCGACTAGGTCCTGGGACGTCAGCAAAGTGCTGACCTTGGCTATGCTGTACGCCCTGACCAGTATGGGGCACTGAGCCTTGCCGCACAACATCTTAGAGCCCTTGCAGTAGACGCATGCACTGCCTGACGGAGCCCTGACGACCAAGTCCACTTGGTTCAGGTCACAGGCGTCCTCGAAGCTCTCGATCACGTGCTCTAACCAAGGAGCCTTTGCCTTAACGACCTTGATGAACTTCTTGAACTTCTTAACCATCTTTCACTTAGAAGACTCGACGAGAGACCTTATTAAAGCTTAGTCGAGCAACGAGCACTAGCAGAGCTTCCAGCGCCCGTCGACATCAAGGTAAACCAGCCCATTTTCTCGCATAAACTTCAGCAACTTCTCCTCGCCCTCGCTTAGCCCTCTCGGCTCCCTCGGCAATCTCTTAAGCTTCTCGACGAAGTCCTTGTAGAACTCCTCGTCGACCAAGGCCACGTCCTTGAACCCCTCTAGGATCCTCACGCCACCCGCCCTCGCCATCCTGATCAAAGCCTTTGGGTGCTTGGGCTTGAGCTCGCTGACTAACAAGACCTTGGAGCTCCTGACCGTCTCGGCCAGCTTGGCCGCGGCCTCGCTCTCCTTCTCCTCGAACTTATCCCACAACTTGTAGGACCAGGCATAGACGTCTCCGACGTCGAAGCCCTTCTCCACTGCCTGCTTCACGAACTCCTCGAAAGGGACTTCGTCTCTAATCCTCCACCACCTTCTGAACGCTTGATAGAAGTCGTCCGGGATTCCTCTCCTCGACGCCCTCTTAGTAGCCCTCTCCTCGACCCTCTTCACGACACCTCTTTTACCAGCGACGTCCTCGATAATTGAGGCTATGTAGTGGTCTATCGTCAGGCCCTTTGAGAGAGCCTCGTCTTTAAGCTTCCTATAGGCCTCCTCTGAAATCTCTATCGTTATCTTGGGCATATTCTCTTTCTCTAAAACATTAGTAATTTGCATGAGTTACCTAAACTTTACCTCATCGAGCCAGGACTGACGACGAAGACGTAAGTTTAAGCGGAGTCTCTCACTTAATAGCAGGGAAGCCCCATGGCCCTCCTCGAGAAGATAAAGCCCATGAGCTCGGGACAAGAGGAGCTGCTCCAGGCTCTCAAGAACGAGTCCTACGAGGTGGTAGGGGCCTTTGGCCCCACGGGAACTGGCAAGAGCCTCTTCAGCGTCGCCTATGGCATTGACAGCGTGATCGAGGGGAGGTACAAGAGGTTCATAATAGCAAAGCCCGTCGTAGACGTCGTCACTGGCAAGGAGGTCACGTCCGTCGAGGCAGGGGGTCTCTACTACGACTTGGCCTCGGCCTACCTCAAGGACATCTTGACAGGCCTCGTGGAGTGGCAGGAAGTGGAGAAGCTGGTCAGGGAGGGCAAGCTACTCTTCGCCGACGCCCACTACTTAAGGGGCAGGACGTTCGATGAAACGGTGATATTCGTGGACGACGCGCAGGCCGTGATGCCCGAAAGCGCCATAGAGGCCTTCATGAGGATAGGTCGCTCCAGCAAGTTCATCATCGCTGGCGACCCGATACTGCAGAGCGTGTTAGGGGCCGACTCCAGCGGGGTTGTCATGCTTAGGGAAGTCTTGCTCGGAGAGGAAAAGGCGAAGGTCGTGGACTTAGGTCTTAAGGACATAGTCAGGCCGGGCGCTAAGAGGGGCATAAGGCTGTTGTTGGAGATGAAGATGAGGAAGAGGCCCTTGAGCAATGTCGAGAGAAGCGTCGTAGAGGCCGCCAAGATATACGCGCCCGACGCCGACGTCGTGACGGTCTTGGACTTGATGGACGACAAGAGGGCCTTTGACATAACAGCGGAGCACGTGCCGGACGCCATAGTGATAGTCAAGGAGGGGTACTTGGCCAGGCTGATAGGCAAGGGCGGGGAGAGGATAAGCAAGATCGAGGAGGAGACACAGCTGAGGCTCAGGGCCGTGGAGCTCACCCTCAACTTCGTGGAGCTCATAAGGGCGATGCACCCGGTGTCGTGGATCCACAAGCACGTAACGGACGCTGACTTCGCGGGCCCCAACCTACAGGTCAAGGTGAAGGAAGAGTTCGGGGCCTTTGTCGGCCAAAAGGGGCTGTACATAAAGTTCCTCGACTCCGCCTTCAGGAAGCTCATGGGAGTGGGCGTCGTGGCAAGCGAGGAAGTGGTCGCGGAGGAGAGGCCCAAGAAGAGGGAGAAGGCGAAGAAGAAGTGAGCACGAAGAGAAGGAGTCGCCACGGCAGGTCCGAGGACCAGGTCCGCGGCTTTGGGCTCATGCTTAGAACTCTGAGTGAAATAGAGAGTTATAACCCCGAGCCCACAATATGAGTTGGAGGCAATGGCGGTGAGCCTAGACGTCGTTGAGCTGAAGAAGAGGGTCATAGAGCTACTGAGGGAGGACGAGGAGTTCAGGCTAGCCGTTGCCGGGCTCCTTAATCTCAACACAATACTGCTCGAGCTAAAGAAGCTCAGAGAGGACTTCAACAGGCTCGTTGAGCTGGAGGAGAAGAGGTGGGAGGAGAACAACAAGCGATGGGAAGAAAACAACAAGAGGTGGGAGGAGGCACGTAAAAGGTTCGAGGCCATAGAGGTTGAGCTCGCTAGGCTATCCAAAGCAGTAGCAGAGGTAGAGGTCGTCTTAGGCTCCATAGGCAGGAGGTGGGGCAGAGACCTAGAGAAGGCTGTCCTAGAGATCTATAGGCACGCTCTCGAGGAGAGGGGCATCGAGCCCGGCAAGGTGGAGAAGTTCGTTTACGTCGACTCTGAGGGCAAGTACTACAAGAAGGGGGCAAGGGTGGAAGTGGACGTCTACGTACACGATGAGAGGCTCTATCTGATAGAGGTCAAGTCCCACGCCGAGTACGAGGACGTCGAGTGGTTCCACGACGTTTCCAAGATCGTGGAGAAGGTCCTAGGCAGAGAAGCTGACAAGCTGATACTAGTGGCCGTGCACATCGACGAAGAGGCCCTCAAAAGGGCTAGGGAGCTCGGGATGGACGTCATTTACGGAGCCGCGATACCGTGACGACCGAGGCGCTACTTCGAGGATGTGGTAACGCATTTTTAGCCGTAGAGCCAAAGTAAGTTGGTGTTGCCTTGGCTAGGAAGGAGGACGTGGAGGTCCTGCGGCGCAGGGCCGTAGAGTTCCTCGAGGTCGCTAGAGACGATATCAGGGCTGGCAGGTACGACTTGGCGGCCTTCCACTGTGAGCAAGCCACTCAGCTGGCCCTGAAGCACTTCTTGGCTAGGGAGCTCGGGTACTTCCCACGTACCCACGACTTAAGAGAGCTGATCGAGCTGGCAGGGAAGATAAAGCCCAGCCTCCGGGACTTATACGAGGAGTTCAAGTTCGAGATAGAGGTCATGTTGGACGCCTACGTGGGCGCTAAGTACCTGCCTCGTAGCTATCGAAGAGACGTGGTGGAGAAGCTCTACTCGGTGGCTGAGAGGGTTGTCAGAGAAGTGGGAGTTAATTGAAGAGAGGGCATTGAAGAGGAAGAGGTTCTTAGCCGAGTGGCGTGAGCGCGTCAAGCGCCTAGCTCAAGAGGCTAGGCGTCTCTTGGGTGACGCTCGGGTGCTGGCCTTCGGGAGCGCGGTCCGCGGAGATTGGTGTGTCGAGAGCGATGTTGATGTGCTCATAGTAAGCTCTAAGGTCCCGAGCGACGCCATTGAGAGGGTGAAGCTGAAGATGCATCTCAAGGAGCTCTTAGGGGCTTGCGTCCCCCTCGAGCTACACCTCGCCACTCCTGAAGAGTTCGAGCATTGGTACGAGAGGTTCATTGACGTCTACGAGGAGTTTTGACCGCTTTATGCTTTTGCATTGCTGATTATCCGATCCTGAGCCATCATTACTCAACTGGGTAGGCTCCGCAAGTCCTGCAGTACTTCTTGTCCTTGGGGACGCCCGAGCCGCAGTAGGGACACCTCTTCTCACCTCGAGCTGAAGGCCTTACCTCGTGGAACCTCTTAAAGACCTCGTAGAGATACGGCTGCGCCCCATGCCAGAACCTCACGTCGCCTTGCACCTTACCTCGGCTCAGCTCCTCGAGGACCCCGTAGAGCGCGTTGAAGCCGCTGCCCTGTTCTATTGGGTGCTTGTCCCTCCAAGCTATCTCAGGGGGCAGGAGGTCTTGGAACGCAACCCTCAAGATGTACTTGCCCATGACTTTGTGACCCCTCTTGAGCTTCAGCTTGGCCGGGATCTCCAAGGCAAGCCCGACGACCTCCTCGTCTAAGTAGGGGCTGCATACCTCTAAGCCCAAGCGCTTGCCGAGCTCAATCGACGAGAATCTCCAAGACCCTACTAAGCGCTTTATGTACTCGTCGAGCTCCGCGTAGCCCATTTCATGCATGTAGGAGTAGCCAGCGAAGAGCTCGTCCCCTCCATCCCCCGTGAGCACCCTCGACCCCCCGTCGCCCTTGACAGCCTTTAGCGCCAGAAGTATAGCGCTCGAGTTCACCACCTCCATCGGATCGAAAGTCGCCAGTGCCTCGACCACCTCCTCGGCTGCCCTCAGGGCCTCGTCCACACTCGCGCGGACGCGCAGTAGCTCCACCCCCAATCGCTCGGCCAGCAACTCGGCGTAGCCAACGTCTGAGGACCCCCATCCTTTGAGGCAGACCACGACCCCCTTGAAGTTTCTGCTTTCACCATAGAGCCGCATCAGAGTAGCGGCAATCGAAGAGTCCAGGCCGCCGGACATCAAGGCGTGAGCTACACGTCCACATCTTCTAACGGCGCTTATCAAGGCCTCTCTTAAGAGGTGGACGTAGTGCTCCTCGTCCATCGAAAACCAGTAGGTTTGTTGCGGGCGCCCAGATATTATTTCTCTAAGTCCTCATGTGAGGGATTGTAGGATTCGAGGGCCAGTAAAGCCTCGACCTTCCTAAGTTGCTTCGTCACTGGGTCCACCTCGAGCCTCAGGCCCTCCATGGCATGTACACCTAGTACCTCCGCGTCCCCGTTTTCGGCGAAGACGGCCACGGTCGTGGCCCTCTCCCCTAAGCACTCGACCACAACTTCGCCTATGTCCCGCTCTACGATCTTGCCCTCGATGGTTTTAAACTTCCACCTAGTCATAGGCTTCAATCCCAATTCCTCCAACTTATCGCGCTTGATCCAGCTGTACGTGCTACCAGTGTCGACGAGGAGCTCTACCTCTAGATTCCTTGAGGGGTCTCCGGGATTGTAGAGCTTGGCCTTGGCGATGACATGTCCCATAACTACCACATACTAGGAAACTCCTTGCGAGCCGGGCTTAGTCGCCCATAGACCTAGGGGCTTCAGCCCGCAGGTGGGCGATAATGACGTCGAAGGTGAAGCTTATAAATTTGACTTGAACATCGACTGAGGTCGAGAAGCCCATGCACGAGGCGCATGAAATCGATCCCCTATCTCGGCCTCTAGGCCTCTGCGGCATCTTGGATTTCAAGGAGGGGTCCGATGGTGTCCATGAAGACGATAAACATGACAGCGGGCGAGGATGGTTCCTCCTGCGTTCTAGCGAAGTCGGAGAAGGTATTGAAGCACTTCTCAATAGCTTCATGATTGCCCTGAGGTGGTCGTTAGCACTTTCGTTTGCACGCACACCTCTCTCATTCCCCAAACCTTTAGAGGATGAAAGCCTCTTTTAAGAGAGGTGAGAACCATGACCCCGAACCTCCATGCCAAGGACCGTAAGAACTTCCCCGCCCTCATAATAGCCTCGGTCTTGACAATCTTTGTCCTCCCTTCACTACCTACGCCTACTAACTTCACATGAACTACGCTTATCTGATCACGCGATACGTACCTCTAGCGTATCCTAAGGCTTTGGGCTTTATTGATTTATGTAGCAATACAGTGAAATGGTTAAAAAATCGTGGTGTTCAAAGCGTCTTTACCAGGAACTCCTTTATACGGTCTCTATGGTTACGGTTAAAGCCTCTCCCTTCTTAATGGCCTCTTTGGCCTTGACCTTCTTCGAAGAGTCGGCGATCTTCAGCAATGCCCAGAGGCTCGTCTTCTCCCCCTTCTTCTTCGTGGTGTCCGCGACGGCCTCTATAGGCTCTAACTTGGCCACAGTTATCTTCAGCTTCGTCTTGTCCCTCTGAACATCAGTCTCAAGGGTAAACTCCTTGCTCCTCTCGCTATACGGGAAGAGCTCGCTGATACTCGTCTCAGCGCCAGTAGCGACGTCTTTATCTGCTTTTAACTCAACCTTCCCTACCAGAGGCACGTCGCCTCACCCTCCAAGGCTCTCTCTTGAGAGAGAGACTTCTATATAAATATATCGAATCGATATATTATGGGCTTACGCCTGACTTTTTCGATCTTCTCCTTAAAGAAATTCTGAACATAGAAACCTGCAC
>JAAOZJ010000128.1 GCA_011605835.1 Thermoproteota archaeon | reverse complement strand
TGGAGAGGCAGGTAGAGTACTTGACGCAGTACTGTTCTTCTAAGGGATACAGAGTCGTCGATGTGCTGAGCGATGTAGCTAGTGGCTTGAAGACCGATAGAAGAGGTCTGCTAAAGCTCTTCGACTACGTTGTTAATAGGCAGGTAGATGTAGTTGTAGTGACGTATAGGGATAGGTTGACTAAGTTCGGCTTTGAATATCTAGAACACTTCTTCAACCAATATGGCGTTGGGATCGAGGTTGTATTTGGAGAAGAACCTAAAGATGTCTATCAAGAGCTCGTAGAGGACTTGATAGAGATCGTGACCTCTTTCGCTGGGAAGCTCTACGGGTTGAGGAGCCACAAGAAGAAGAGGTTGGTTGAGGGATTCAAGAAGTTGCTGGAGGAGGTCGAGAAGAGTGAGCGAAGTTACCAGAACAGTTGTTGTTAGGTCTCTACCGCTACCTAGAAAGGTTTTCAGGGTCCTTGTTGAGCTTGAGGGCATGTACAGGAATATGGTTGAGCAATTAGTTCTCTATGCTGTGAGAAACGAGTTAACCAGCTTCACAAGGCTCAAAGCATTGAAGTACAGGGAGTTGAGGTCTCTGTACCCACAGCTACCATCGCACTACGCATACACAGCATGCCAAGACGCATCCACGAGGGCTAAGAGCTTCTCGAGGCTGAAGAAGGAGGGTTTAGCAAAGAGGGATTACCCAGAGGTTAGGAAAGTCTCTATATGGCTCGATGACCACTTGTGGAGAGTAAGGAGCTTAACAAGCATTGAGATGGCAACTCATAGAGGCTGGATTGCTGTTGAGTTGGAGCCTCACAAGCAGTTCTGGAAGTATGTGAATGGCTGCTGGGAACTAGCTTCAGAGGCTAAGGTAAAGCTTAATAAGAAGAGTAGACGAGCAATCATCTTCTTGACCTTTAAGAAGAGCTTTGAGGTGTATAAACCTAGGGGCTTCATAACTGTTGATGTTAATGAGAATCACGTGGCTGTGCTGGTCGATGGCAAGGTATACCTCTTCGAGACGGGCTTCAGAGACGTCGTCCTTGGCTACTACTACCGTAGGAAGAGGGTTCAGGAAAGGTATGACAAGCTCTATGGGGTTAACTGTAGGGTTGGGAGGAAGATCCTTAGGAAGTTGAAGGAGAGGAAGGAAAAGAGCGACTTGAAGTGGAAGCTGGCAAACATAATTGTTAGAGTTGCCAAGGAGAGGCAGTATGCCGTTGTCTTGGAGAGGTTCGGTAAGAACCCCGGTAAGGAAATGGTTGATCACGTCAACGATAAACAGCTCAGGCACAGGATATACCAGGCATCATTCAAGGGCGTTCAGAAGGCTGTTGAGGAGAAGGCTATGGAGTATGGAGCTCCAGTGATCCATGTAAACCCGAGGAGCACTTCCAAGACATGCCCAATGCACAACGCCAAGATAATCTACAGTAATGGTAGCAGAGTTGGTAAGTGCTCTAAGTGCGGAGAGCCATGGCATAGAGACGTCGTTGCGTGCTATAACTTACTGCTTAGAGCACGCCTAGGTAATGGGAGCACTGCTCCGAGCCTAGGTGGGTTGAAAGGAGGTCTAAACCTAGATGGGAGCCCCGTGCCGTTGGGCTCGACGGCCGCCCATGACCCCACAACGGTCACTAGAGCCCTGTGGGCGAGGTGGAAGTCCCTAGGTGCAACGAACAAACATGAACTGATGAGAATGAGCATCTAGGGACAAACGGCTTAAATACGATGAGCTATTTTGAAGGTATTGAGCTGTCGAATGATGTTGCGTGTAGCATTAAGGTTTTAAAGGCCTGTCCCCCATAAGAAAGTGGGCCCGTGGCGCAGCCCGGATAGCGCGGCGACAACCGCTAGGTTGCCGCAAGCCTCCTAAGCCGTTGGTCGGGGGTTCAAATCCCCCCGGGCCCGCCACTCGTGCTGATTGATAATGGTTTCGCTACGCAGTGAGGCAAATGCACGGAGGTTTCTGGCCTGTAGCTGACCCCCTCCCCGCCCTAAAGGGCGGGGCTTTCAGTTGTAAGAGGCCTGATCACAAGTGACGCCAAGGGATATCTGATTGCTTTTGCTGAAAAATTTTATAAAATTAAGTTCTTACCCATGAAAAGAGGTAGGCCTTGGGCTGGTGTCGAAGGTTGGAGGGGGAGCCCCTAGTCTACATAGACGGAGAACTTGTGCCCAAGAGCCAAGCCAAGATATCGGTCTTCGACCACGGCTTCCTCTACGGCGACGGGGTCTTCGAGAGCATCCTGGTGACCAACGGCGTGGCCTTTAAGTTGAAGGAGCATGTCGACAGGCTCTACGACTCGGCGAAGGCGATATGCCTCGACATACCCATGAGCAAGGAGGAGATGATAAAGACTGTGGTCGACGTGGTCCGCGCCAACGGATTGAGAGACGCCTACGTAAGGCTTGTGGTTACCAGGGGGGTCGGCGATCTGGGCCTAGACCCTAGGAAGTGCCAGAAGCCTACGGTGGTCATAATCGTGGACAAGATCAAGCTGTACGGAGAGGAGGCCTTGAGCAAGGGGCTCACCGCCATAATATCCTCTGTGAGGAGGGACCGCGTCGACGCGACGACGCACGAGGTGAAGTCTATGAACTACTTGAATAACATATTGGCCAAGCTCGAGGCGAACGCCGTGGGCGCCGACGAGGCGATAATGCTGGACGACAGGGGCTTCGTGTGCGAGGGGACCGCCGACAATGTCTTCATAGTTAAGAACGGCGTGATATACACGCCGCCGAGGACCAGCGGTGCGCTCCCCGGAATCACGAGAGCCAGGGTCATGAGGTTGGCCGAGGAGCTTGGCTACAAGGTCGTCGAGAAGGACATAACACCAGTCGAGCTTTTGACCGCGGACGAGGTGTTCCTGACGGGCACGGCGGCCGGCATAGTCCCCGTGACTAAGGTAGCGGGAAGGGTCATAGGGAACGGTAGGCCGGGGCCCATAACTAAGAAGTTGATGGAGAGCTTCAAGCGGCTCTTGGGAGATCCCTCGGAGGGCGTCAAGATATTTTAAGCACGGGGGAAAGGTAGCAAGAGAACGAGAGAAAGAGAGGGAGCTTATATGTAGATCTCGCTGCGCTGGTAGAACGGCTGTACCGTCGTCACGACCTCTATCGGGAAGGGGTGCTCCGCCTTCAGGTTCTGGACGCCCTCTTCGCCCACGCTTACTAAGGCGAAGACGCCCGCCACGTTGGCCTTCACCTTCTTCACTATGTTCACGAGGGCTTGGACCGTGCTCCCGGTCCTTATTATGTCGTCGACTATCAGCACGTCGTCCCTGCTCGTTATAGCGTTCTTGGGCACGTACAGGGAGACCATGTACGGGCCAGCCGGATAGGACTCTTCTATGTAGTCCTTCACCCCCATCTCCTTGTTCCTCTTAGCTATGACGAGGGGGACTTCGAGCAAGAGGGCGATGGACGTGGCCAAGGGCACGCCGTTGACAGCCGGGGTCAAGATCTTCGTTATCCTCTTGCCGGCGAACTTCATCATCACGTGATGGGAGGCCCTCATCAATATCAGTGGGTCGTTGACCGCGTTCGATGTGTCGACGTAGCCGTAGGGATCCACATATATTTTCTCGTATATGACCTGGCTAAGCTGCTCGATCTTATCTAATGAATCCCACAGCTTCTTCGCAGTATCGTCTCCCGGGAGGACGTCGCCCTTGACGTACCTGCACAGTACGGTCTCAGGGATTCCAGTCCTCCTAGTGAGCTCACTATAAGAGTAGAACTTTTTAAGGAGCCTTAATCGTTCAACGACCATGAACCTAAATCGAAGACTTGCTTCGCGCCTTCTCGTAGTTATTTCCCCCGACCTACTCCACGCTATTTCGCGCTATGACATTATACGATTAAGAGTTTTGGCTTCAAATGCTTTTATTTTTTATTCTGCCAACATATTCCTACACAGTAAAGGACTAAGGCTTATGGTCTTTGCATCGAC
Source organism: Thermoproteota archaeon (assembly GCA_011605835.1). Taxonomy (GTDB): domain Archaea; phylum Thermoproteota; class Methanomethylicia; order Nezhaarchaeales; family WYZ-LMO8; genus WYZ-LMO8. Next base: position 2,023 of record JAAOZJ010000128.1, on the reverse strand, counting down.
TGATAACTAAGCGTACTACTGCTCCCTGCCAACCTTTTAGAGGGGCCTGTAAAGGTCCATGGCCGTCCCTCAGCAGATGGCGGTTCACTTCCCTTCATCGTCGATTTGGGTGCCGCTTCTCGGTAGATGGCGGTTCATCGTCTTTCACGTTCGCTGATCTCGAGCTCACGCCATCTGCCTCTTGACGGCCTCCCCAAGCCCCTCAGTCGCAGAGGCTCAAAGCAGCCGCCCACCCATCATCGCCCTACGGACCTCAGGAACCGGAGGTCGCCGATAGGCCTTCAAGCCCTAGGACTGTGAGCTGCCCCGTCCTTAAGGGCGAGGGTCCTGTGCCCATTGGGCCGTCCACCATCGATCAGGGATGGGGGCCCCTTACAGCACGGCGTGACTTCCTAGGCCCAAGGCCCCACAGCCAGCGCCGGGGAGGCCAGTGCTCATAGCCTGATGAGCTCGCACCGCCCAACTCCGCGAGACGTGGGGTTAAAAGCAGCGAATGACCATGAAAGCTTAAAACAGCCCCATCAAACCTCCTATGCAAACCTTTAAGTAATAGAGTTAAAGGTGATAGTTTGCCAAGCCCTCTAGCGCTAGGACTCATCTAGATTTCTTAAAATTGGGCAGGGGATGAGCGATGGGAGGAAGGCAAAGAACAACGCTGCTTGAGATGTTCGAGGAGGAGAAGAAGAGCAAGAAAGAGGAGAAGAAGAGCAAGAAATGACCGCTTAGTCCTCGGGTCTTGATAACAGAAAATTGCGAAGAGCATCTCTGTCCTATAATTAGGCTCACGACGCTACCCGATTAGGTATACGTCCGAAGCTGATGAGATGGACTTAACTTGGTATCTTGGGCTTTGAGCGATACCCTCCGGACTCCTTGCCTTTCTTCAGCTCTCGCTCACGTTGCTTCTTCCTCCACTTCTGCGCATGCGTCCCCTTGAGACCTCGCGACCTCCTCAAGCCCCTCATCTTCTTGCCAGCTGACGTCAATGCCCTGAAGGCCCTCCCTCTGTTCGCAGGTTTGCATATCCAGTTGACGTCGGGGTCGCTCTGCACGACCGGGTGATTGGGATCCACCATTATGACCTCGAACCACTTGTAGCGCCCGTCTTCTCCGACGTAGTAGCTGTTCAGCACCTCTAGGTTCGGGAACTTCCGAGCCGCCCTCTCCTCGGCTATCAGCCTCAGGCTCTTCCAAGTCGCGTAACCGTAGACCCCCATCCGCTTGGGCCTCCTGCCGGAGTCGGGCCTTGGCTTCCTCTGGCCTCCCTTCCTCACCCTCACTCTCACGACGACGAAGCCCTGCTTGGCCTTGTAGCCCAAGGCCCTCGCCCTGTCGAGCCTCGTGGGCTTCTCGACCCTTACGACCGTCGGCTCCCTCCTCCACTCTATGAGACGTTGTCTCATCGTCTCCTTCATCGCCCCGTCGTACGGCCTCTTCCAGAGCTCTGCGATGTAGTGGTACATAGACTTCAACTTCGCGGCACCTCTCGTTGTAGGGTTATGTGTCCCCTTAAATATTTCGCCCTCTTCTAAGAGTCCCGTCGAACAGTTAATTACTCCTTTCACGCTAATACTATGGGGTTCGAGGTGTTCGAGGCCTTCCTACTGAGGCCCGATGCCGTGAGCGTCTGGAGGAACCCCGAGGTCAGGAAGAGGCTCAGCTGGTACTATGAAGTCATGACCGACGCCAAGCCAGCTAAGTACAGGATCTGCAAGAGGGTGGAGGTCGACGTCGACTTGTCTGCCAGTGACGAAGAGCTATGGAGCGCCCATAGGGAGGTAGCTCGAAGATTTGAAGGCCTTTGGAGGAAGGTTATGTCGGGCGAGCTCAGGCTGGAGGAGCTCGAGACACCAGAGGTAAGCTTCTTGGATTTGAAGGTGGAGATCGTGAAGAGGATGCTGAGGTCCTGCGTGTTCTGTGAGAGGAGATGCAAGGTCAATAGGGAAGGGGGCGAGAAGGGGTTCTGCGGGCTCGACGCCACGGCTAGGGTCTCGAGCTTCTTCCACCACTACGGCGAGGAGGC
>JAAOZJ010000048.1 GCA_011605835.1 Thermoproteota archaeon | reverse complement strand
CCCTTGGAGTGCGAGTTCGACGAGGACCTCGAGGCCAAGGGGGACGTGGTCGCGTCCACGATAGCGGCCGTCAGGAGGACCAAGGTGAGGAACAGACTGTCTCCGGGTCATCCCTTGAGGGTCCTGCGGATAGGGGCCTCCTCCTTTGTCGAGGCAATTAGACTCGGGTTTGAGGACATAAAGGGGACTTGCCGAGCGAAGGAGCTCGTGATAGCCGATAGCCTGGACGACGGGGTGGCGGTTGACGAGTACCCCGAGATAAAGTTCACCTTCCAAGCCGAGTGAGGGCGATGTCGGTAAGCTTGGACAAGGTGAGGCTCGAGCGCCTGATCAAGGAGCTGAAGTCGAAGAAGGGCAGGGGGACCGAGCTCATATCGCTGTACATACCAGCTGGCAGGCCCATAGGCGACGTGACCTCGGCCCTCAGAGAGGAGCTGTCGACGGCCGCCAACATAAAGGACAGGACCACGAGGCACCATGTCCTAGACGCCCTGACAGTGACGCTTCAGAGGCTCAAGATGTTCACCTCGACGCCCAAGAACGGTCTAGTGATCTTCGCGGGCTACATCCCCAGAGGCCCTCCAGGGAGCGAGAAGATGGAGGTCTACGTCATAGAGCCCCCGGAGCCCATAAACACCTACCTCTACAGGTGCGACTCGCGCTTCCACACAGAGATCTTGGAGGAGATGCTGGAGGAGAAGGGGAGCTACGGCATCATCGTCATCGACAGGAGCAGTGCCACATTCGCCCTGCTTACTGGCAAGAGGTTGAAGATTCTCGACGAGATAACCTCGGGAGTGCCGGGGAAGCACAGCGCTGGAGGTCAGTCGGCTAGGAGGTTCGAGAGAGTCATAGAGATAATGGCCCATGAGTTCTACAAGAGGGCCGGGGAGTACGCCAAGAAGTTGTTCTCGGAGGTCAGGGACCTCAAGGGGGTAATCTTGGCCGGGCCGGGCCCGACGAAGAACGACTTCTACAACGGCGACTACCTGCCCTACGACCTCAAGAAGATGGTCATAGGTATACTGGACGTCGGCTACACGGGGGAGGAGGGCGTATACGAGGTCATAGATAAGACGCAGGATCTTTTAGAGGGGATAAGGTACATCCACGAGAGGAGGATCGTCCAGAGGTTCCTCGAGTACCTCGCCAAGAGGAGTGACCTAGTGGCCTACGGCTACAGAGAGGTCTACCAGCTCTTGAAACAGGGGGTCGTCGACACCCTAATAGTGTCGGAAGAGGTGCCCTTGAGCTACGTAAAGGCTTACTGTGGCAATTGCGGCTGGTCTATGGAGGACCTCGTGAGGGACGAGGACCTCGAGCAGTTCGAGGAGGCGTGCTCCAAGTGCCCCGTATGCGGGCAGCCGACGACCATTGACCGAGGAGACGTCATAGAGCACTTGATGGAGGTGGCGAAGAGTTTCAACACCAAGGTTGAGGTGATCTCCACGGCGACCGAGGAGGGCAAGGGCTTTTTGGACTCCTTTAGGGGGATGGCGGCTCTACTGAGGTACGCGCCCCAACAATAGAGGCTTTTGCAGAGATAGCAATGTACTCATTCTTAAGATGCTTACAGGGACCCGCAAATACTGCCAAATACTATTAGCGAGGAAATGCTCAGCCTACCTAAAGCTTATTACAAGTGCTCAGCGCAACCAGTCAACGTTATGAGGGCTCGAGAGAATTACGTGGTCAAGCTCGGCGGGCACGTCTTAATGGATGAAAGAGGCTCGCTGAGGCATCACGTTCTGTCGAAGTACGTCGACGTGGTAGCTAGCCTGTGGAGGGAGGGCGTCAATGTGCACACGGTCGTCGGAGGAGGCCGCGCGGCTAGGCTCTACATAGAGGCCCTAGCCTCTCTCGGCGCCTCGAAGGCTTTTCAAGACATCATAGGCATAGAGGTGGCCAAGCTGAACGCGAAGCTACTCGCCTACGCCCTAAACACCAAGGGTGTCAGTACATTATTCGCGGACACACTAACATCGGTCGACCCGTGCGGAGATAGCCTCTACGTAATGGGAGGGCTGAGCCCGGCCCAGTCGACGGCGGCTGTGGCAGCGCTGCTCGCCGAGGCCGTCAGGGCAACAAAGCTCGTAATAGCGACGGATGTCGAGGGCCTCTACACAGAGGACCCAAAGAAAAGTCCTGGAGCTACGTTGTTAAGAAGAATCGGCATCAGAGAAGTCATGGGAATCTTGAGGCTGGAGTGGGAGCCAGGAAGCTACAAATTGCTAGATGCGGTGGCCCTCCAAGTCATAGAGCGCTCGAAAATACCCACGTGCATAGTCAACGGCCTAGAACCTCAAAACATAGAGAAGGCTATCAGAGGAGAAGAAGTGGGGACGCTAATAGTACCTTGAGACCCTCAAGAACAAAGTTAGGCAACCGTCGAAACTTACGAGTCAAAGTCAGAGCATCGACCCTTTCAAGGCACGTTAAGAGTAGTTTGACCATCACGGATCTTCGTTTATCGACGATTCAAAGTCCCTCGATCATAAATTAAACGAATTTCTAATCAGTTTTCTGGTTAAAAACGTCGCTCAGAAAGTTTTTCACGTGAAAAACAGCATTCTTTCAAGTTTTTTCATAGTAAAGACAATTCTTTTAACTAGAAAGTCAAAGAAAAACTCTAGAAATTATGAAAAAACCGAAAACAAAAACTTCCTACCTCTCTGACATCGACTTAAACATCATAGAGCAAGACTTATAAAATGTGAAAACTAATTTCAGCCACGGTGAAGGCACATGCCCAAGTGCCCGAAGTGTGGAGCTGAGGTCGCCACTCCGACTAAGACTTGGACCCTAGCGCCCAAGGGCAGGAAGCCCGTGACCATTGGACTCTTCAAGTGCCCCAACGGACACTTCTTCAGGG
>JAAOZJ010000050.1 GCA_011605835.1 Thermoproteota archaeon | reverse complement strand
GTTTACAGAGAAGCAACCAATGAAGTAGTAGAGGCGCTGTCCTCTCCGGGCTCGTGGTACACCGTTAGGGTAAACACCCTCAGGAGCTCTGTCGACAGGGTGGAGGAGAGCCTCCGATCGTTGGGCTTTGAGGTAAGGGCCCTTGCTGACTTCGATGTCGTGCTCGTCAAGGTCCTAGGGCCCTTCGACGTGCCCGAGCTCCAAAAGAAGATCGTGGTTGACAAGATGACCGCGGAGGCGGTCATGGTCGGGGCCAACGTCTACGCGCCGGGTGTGAAGAGCATGGAGGGGGTCGATAAGGGCGACGTGGTGACAATACTGGATCCTAGAGGGAGGGCCGTGGCCGTGGGCAGGGCTGTGATAAGCTCGAGGGAGCTGAGGTTCTTGAGGAGGGGGTTGGTGGCCGAGACCCTGACCTCCGTCTACAAGCTGCCGCCCATAAGGAGCTTGGAGCTCTACGCGAAGGGCGAGATATACCCTCAGTCCTTGCCATCCGTCCTAGCCGTTAGGGCCCTAAGCCCCGAGGAGGGAGAGCTCGTTGTAGACCTCACCGCCTCTCCGGGTGGAAAGCTCACGTATGCTAGCCAGCTCATGAAGAACAAAGGGCTGGTAATAGGGATCGACCGCTCGCCGAAGAAGGTGGAGGTACTGAATGAGAACTTGCACCGGCTCGGAGTCAAAAACGCCAAGACCGTGTGCATGGACTCGAGGTACGCCGACCTGAAGTTGGAGGACTTGAGAGGCAAGGTGGACGTGGTCATAGTGGACCCTCCGTGCTCCGCCATAGGCGTGAGGCCGAAGCTGTACGACAACTTGACGGAGAAGGCCGTTCGAGACCTCAGCGAGTACCAGAGGCAGTTCATAAAGGCCGGCTTCAACCTGCTGCGGAAAGGGGGCAGGATGCTTTACTCTGTGTGCACCGTAAGCGTAGAAGAGTGCGAGGACAACGTCAATTACGCCGTCGAGGAGCTGGGCATGCGACCGGTGAGGGACCCGAACCTTATCGGAGACGTAGGGCTCTCGAGTCGCTCGAGGTACGCCGATAAGCTCGTCAGGTTCCACCCGCACGTGCACGACACACCGGGCTTCTTCTATGCCGTGCTGGTGAAGGACTGCTGAGGCCTAGCCTTCCTTCGAGTAGAGCACGTCCCCGCTGACCCTGTTGCGTATGAGCAACACCCTATGGTATGGGATCACCTTCTCGTCCCCGTCGGCGTCCCTGAACTTGAAGCCCCCGCTCAAGACCTCGGTTATGCAAAGAACTGGGACGACCTTGACATCGCCGGGGGCCCCTCTGTGCACTATGTGGACCTCGTAGTCCTTAGGATCGAAGTCCTTGTGCCACCTTATCTTGTTGAGTGCCTCCCTGATGCGAGAAACCATACAGCCTCGCGGCGGCCTTCCCCGTCCTCCACTTAAACCTTCTTGTTGCCTCCTTATTTAAGACGAGGAAGTCGTCGGTGGGGTCTGCGTCCTTGACGACGAGGTCCCCGAACACGGCCTCGATCGAGACCGCGCTTCTCGACCTCTTCAGGTAGCTGAGGACCAAGAAGCCCCCGCTCTTCAGTGCGCGGAGGAGAGAACTAATGGCCTTTAATGGTTCGCAGTTCTGCAGGACTGTGAGGCACAGCACTAGGCCGAAGGACCTAGGGCGGAAGGGCAGTCGCTCAACGTCGCCGAGCACCAGGTCTGTGTCGCGCGACCCGAGCCTCCCCTTGGCCCTTCGGAGCATCCCCTTGGAGAAGTCCACCCCGACCACGAAGCGCCCTCCACCTCTAAGCCTCTCAGTTATCAGCCCCGTCCCGCAACCAGCGTCAAGCACCACTTCCTTGAGGGGGAGGGGTGCGAGGCGATAGGCCACCCCGAACTTCCTGATCTGCTCGCCTTCGTAGAGGGCGTCGTAGAAGGACGAGGTGACGTCGTACATTCGGCGGAGCATCGCTTTACTAAACACCACAAGACTTGATTTGTTAAACATAGATATCACTTTTAATGTTTGTTTAGTTAACATGACTGACGCATAATTTGTCGATCACGAACAAAACCCGGGCCGAAATGGACGTAAAAACAGCGAAGTTTAAACCACGACGTAGCATCTACCGATTTTCGTATTGAGGGACAAGATCGAGCGAGGAAGGGTCATTGCTGGCTCGTCATTCAGGGCGCCGAGAATCTGGTTCCGCCAGATGATTGACTTCAACCTCGCCAAGACGAGCACACAATGGTGTGCTCGTCATAAGGTTAGCCGGGGAAGACATATATAATTTTGATGATTTTGATAACTCTCGCAGGTAGGATTGCCATGGTGCTAGACGCAGATGACGTTAAACAATTTGCTAAAAGCATCGGTGCTGACCTCATTGGAATAGCTTCGACCGACCGATTTGATAGTGCCCCTTTAGGACATAAGCCCGGAGATCTCTTACGTGGCGCAAAAAGCGTAATAGTGATGGCAAAGCGGATACCACTTGCCGTCGTTAAAGCAATTCCGAGTTATTATTATGCCGTCAGCTGTGAAATAATTAATCCGGGAATTGTGTTCTTTGTCTTATCGAGTTGCCACTTACCTCGAAGACCTTGGATACCTGGCATTGCCTTTAGACAACGAAACTGGACGAGACTATTTTGAGGAAGACGGGAAGTTTAGGATGTTAGCCGACCTATCCTTAAGGCACGCAGCAGTTTTGGCCGGGTTAGGAGAGATCGGCGCTGGGGCGTTCCTCGTCACCCCGCGTTTCGGATCGAGGGTGAGGCTTGTTGCGGTCATCACGACTGCCCCATTGAGGCCGGATCCGATGCTCACGAAAGAACCGTTGAGGTGGGGGGTCGTCTGCAAGCCCGAGGCTTGCGGCGCCGCATGCATTAAAGCGTGCCCTGCTAAAGCTTTCCCGGATCAATTTCCACCGCCGAACCCGCCTGTTATAGACCACTTAAAGTGCCGGAGGTACCGCTATCCCGACCTAGACGTGAAAGCTTGGCATGCTATGGCCGAGCTTTGTCGAAGAGGTGCGAGCAAGATAGAGAGGGATGCCATGGCAGCGAAGTTAGGCCCAAGGCTGTTGGGTATGGGTAGCCGCTTTGAGAGATGCGCTATTTGCATAAAAGCACGTCCCATAGGTTTGAAGCCTTAGCATCTATGTGTACGGCTGTACTAATGTATGCCAATACACGCCGTTGAAAAATGCTGTAGAGAACAACTCCCAAAGGACATGAATGGGTGCGCGCACATGACATATGGTGGGGTCGTGGTTGTTGCGACCGCTTACTCGTTAACCGCGCCTTCCAAGAAACATTAATCCTTTAAAGGGCTTGCGCGAAGTGCTACGTAGAAAGCGGTCATCCTATCTAGGCCGATCAACATAGGCGCCCGACAGAAGACCGTTGCATTCCCGGCGAAGCAGAGTATGCCGCCTCTTCGCAATGAATTAGCAAGACAGCGCAAAAGCTTTGGAAGACAAGGGGTTATAGGTCAGCACCTTACCAATTCTTCATCTCGAGCGATCGAGTGAGAGGAGGCTCATCATCGATTCACTGTTACGAG
>JAAOZJ010000041.1 GCA_011605835.1 Thermoproteota archaeon | reverse complement strand
CTCAGAGGCTCAACAATATACGACATAACCCTAGCGACCTTCGGAGCCTTCCTGCTCAGGAACGTCGTGAGCGCCTCAGGGCTCTCCGGGGCTCTGAAGAGCTTAGTGCCTAGTGGTAGTCCCGGCCTGCTGTTGGTAGCTACCGTATCAACGCTGTGCGGCTTCTGCCTCTGGAGGTCTGGCCGTGAGCATTTCGGTGCTCAAAGACGTTATGAACTTCTCGTTTAGAGAGGCGGCCTTAGCGTACATGGCTACATGTCTTGGATACATAATTTCGCCGCTCCATTTGTGCCTACTCTTCACTGTGGACTATTTCAAGGCCGACTTGAAGGAGGTTTACAAGGTCCCTTGCCCTCCTTCGCCGTGAGCCTTGCAATAACAGCCATGTTATACGCCCTCATCTGAGGTTTTAATGATTCATTGCGACGAGGGCTCAAGGCTGGCAACTATGTTAAGCTTCAGAGGGCTCGGCACTTAAAGCCTCGACCAATCTTTAGAGCCTCGGCATGAGTGGTATCTGCAAGTAGAGCAAGGCCAAGGCCAGGAAGAAGGTGAGGAGGGATATGGGCGTGCCCACGAGTATCCACTTGACCATAGAGAAGGAGCCGTAGCCCCTCCTCTCCACGAAGCCGGCGGCGACTATGTTCGCCGTCGAGCCTATGACCGTCGCGTTGCCGCAGTAGCACCCAGCTATCAGCATGGCCCACCAAATCGGGTAGGTCATGATGCCCGCCGCGGCCATCGATTGGACTATGGGGATCATGGTGGCCACGGCGAGCACGTTGTCCATGAACGCCGTGAGAAGACCTGCCACCCCGCCTATCAGCAACATGGCGTAGAGGACGTTGTCTCCGACGACGTGGAGGAGGCCACTAGTTATCAAATCAGTCACGCCCGTGTACCTCAAGGTGCCCACGCTGGAGAATAGAAGTACGAAGTATAGGAGGGTCCACCAGTCAACTTTCTTCTCTATTAGCTCGCGGGCCTTGTGGCGATATAGGAAGAGGGAAATACCTGCTCCTATTAGCGGGACGGCCAGTAACAAGAGGTTCTTGGGCAAGTGAAGCGCTTCCTCTAAGCTATGATGCATAACCAACCCAGCAAGCACACCGATGAACACTAACAGCGGAGTGAGGAGCTCTCTCGTGAACCTCACCTCCTCTCGAGAATTGGGGTTATGCGACATTCCTGCTCTTGATAACCCACCGACCTTGCTAAGGTAAGGGAGACCGATAAACGTCGTTACGGCAGCGCTTACGAGGCCCAGCAGAAAGACCCACCTGACGAAGTCTATGAAGGTGAGCCCTGCCCTGAAAGCTATCATAACCCCTATCGGGTTTCCCACCGGCAACATGCTACTGCCTATGTTGGTGGTGAACACTAAGAACATGATGAAGGGGAGCACTTTGTCTCCTCTGACACCGTAGGCATCGAGGCACCTCAACATGATTGCCATCATGAAGAGAATGGAGGTGACCTCATCCACCAAAGCGGCCATGAGGGAGCCCAGCATCAAGATCACGCCTATTAGGGCCGCTGGCCTGCCGTAGAAGGGCCTCGTCAATGCGCATACGAGCCAGTCGAAGAAGCCCCTTTCCTCCAAGTAGCCCACCACAGTCATCATCCCGACCAAGAAGAGTATGAGATCTAGCTGGGCGAACTCTATTAGGTGCTCCACATCGAGCACATTCAACATCAATAGGAGCGATACGCCGGCTAGAGCGAAAGCATTGCGGAACGGCCAGTAGAATAAGGAGCCCGCGATGAAGCTCACGAACACCGTTACGGAGATAACCTGTTTGGGATTCAACCCAACGATTATGCACAGCAAAGCCGTGCAGATAACTATCGCGAAGTACCCGATTAAACTAGCGAATTTCCTCGACATGTATTCGCGCTCACCAGTCGCGAGGAAGAAGTACTAAGGTTTTAAGCTTTGCGCGTTTTATCGTTCAAGCTCCTCAACATCCTCAACGAGCCCATGGGGCCTGCGCACATCAGCTTCTAGGTCTTGACCAAGGACGTTTCGGTGACCGCGTTGGGAGAGTAAGGAGATCGTTGTCCCGCTCAACCCTCTCGGGAGCGCATGGACCTTATGATCAAAAAGATGGAGCGTTGGGTCTGCTCGAAAACGTCTGAGATGTTGGGGTTTAGACATCATGGCCTTTAAACTCTCGGCAAAGAATCGCTACACAGCCACGCATTGGTGCGACCTTATAGTTCGATCCCAAACTCTAAAGCGCTTGACGAGCGGCCCTCGACGCATATTGTCCAGCACGAGCATCGCACGGTCATTCGCCGTGTTCGCGGAATTCGAAGCCGCGAAAGGTTTTCCTAGGTCCAGGGGCATAGACCCACATATGAGCAGGGTCGCCATTTTCAAGGGATCTAACCCAGTAGAGGTCACAGTTGAGGCGCTCGAGGCCATAGAAGACGACTTGAAGCATCTGATCACGAGCAAGAGGCCCCTTCTGGTGAAGCCTAATTACATAACCGCCGACCATCCATCGACTGGCGTGACCACTGACGCGAGGGTAGTAGAGGGG
>JAAOZJ010000014.1 GCA_011605835.1 Thermoproteota archaeon | reverse complement strand
GCTGGGTTGAACCAGTGCATCCCTATGAACTTGTCCTTTCTCTCGACTGCCGCTGCTAAGCTCGAAATCATGATTCCCGAGGTGTTCGAAGCGAAGATCGCCTCCTTCTTGCAGATCTTGTCCAGCTCCGCAAAGACCTTCCTCTTAAGTTCTAAGTTCTCCGGCACGCATTCGATCAAGAAATCAACGTCCTTGAGGCTTTCGTAGCTCGTCGAGGTCTTTATCCTCTGCATGCACTTCTTCATCTCTTCTTCGCTCATCTTCCCCTTCTCCACTAGCCTTATCAAGCCGTAAGGGCCTGACTCTATGCTTTGGAGGGCCCTTCTAAGTATGTCCTCGCTTACGTCGACGAGGACGACGTCGTAGCCACTCCTGGCAAACACCTGAGCAATACCGCTTCCCATCACCCCAGCACCCACTACGCCTATCACCCTCAAATCTTCGACCTTCACAATTCCTCCCCTCAAACCCCTCTTTCGCGAGACTTTAGAAGGTTTGCCGTCTCTCAGCAGATGGTAGTTCATCGTCTTTCATGTTCAGTAATTTCGAGCTCTCACCATCTGCTTCTCGACGGTCTACCGAGCCCCTCACCGCAAGGTCGTCGTCAACTCTTGACGTCAACTCCATGGCGTGCTTCAGCTGAGAGATCACTTCCCAACGAAAACAGGCCTTCTCTTCTCCAGAAAGGCCCTCATGCCCTCTTCCCTGTCGCGCGTCTCGAAGCACTTGGCGTAGAGGGATATCTCCTCCTCGTCCACGCTCCTGATGATGCTGGAGTTTATCAGCCTTTTGCAGAAGCCTATGGCTATGGGGGCCCTCGAGAGTATCCTGCGCGCGACTTCCTTCGCCTCTGGGAGCAACCTATCAGGCTCGACGACCTTGCAGACTATCCCCATCCCCAGCGCACTCTCAGCGTCTAGCGTCTCGCCCGTGAAGAAGAGGTACTTGGCCCACATGGGCCCCACGGCCCTAGCCAGCCTCTGATGCCCGCCGAACGGAGTTATGATCCCGATGCCGGGAGGGGGCTGGCCGAAGACCGCCCTCTTCGTCGCTATGCATATGTCGCAGGCGAGAGCTAGGTCGAAGCCGGCCCCGAGCGCCACCCCGTCGACGGCGGCGATCACCGGCTTGGGCACTCCCTCGACCTTGTCGAGCACCTTGTGGGCCGCCTCGGCGAACCTCTTCGCGTCAGCGCTCGTCATCTTGACCATCTCCCTTATGTCACCCCCGGCACAGAAGAAGCCCTCGACAGCGCTCGTTATTATCAAGGCCCTCCTCCCCTCGTCGTCCTCGAACTCCTTCAGGGCCGAGTAGAGCTCCGCGAGAGTCCTCTTCCTCAACGCATTCCGCACCTCGGGTCTGTTCAGCTTCACGATCTGGAGGTCCCCCTCGACCTCGACTATTATGTCCTCATAGGGCAAGGTCCCGACCTCCAAGCTTAACCTCCAAATTCTACAGCTTTACTGTACGCTTAGCGGTTTAAGAAGCCTTTGCTCGGCCATCGTGCACCTCAACCGTTGTGCACGATCGAAGAATTCCTCATCATATTTAGGTAAAGCTACTTACGAAGGCGTAATGTTTAAATAATCGCGATATGCAAATATCACTATAAATCGTGAATATCACTTCCTGAACGATGGCGGGATTTAATGATCGAGATAAGACCTCTCAGCACCCGGTCAGGCACAGCGATAGGTGTTGAGATAGAGAATCCAGAAGCACCCGAAAGGCCAGCCGTCATAGTGGTAATAGCGAAGAGAGGCCTCTTGGTCTGCGGCAACTTTGACATAGAGGAGCTCGAAAAGAGGAACATAACTGCGGCCAAGATAGTTGGCTTAACGAAAATCGAAGATGCTCTACAAAGAAACGTCGTCGCCGTTACATCGCGGGCTAAAGCCTTGGGCATCGATGTAGGCATGTCGGGTAGCGAGGCCATCGAGAAAATGAACGTTTGAGACTTATGATCTGAGGAATGAAAGCACGGAGATGCCTGCGGTCGTTAAGATCGCCAAGTCGTGTGGAAAATTACGAGGGCTTAAAACCCATGCGCAGGGCTGAAGGCTCTCAACTAAGAGAACTATCGAATAAGGCAGAGAGAGTCGCTTCTTTCATCCGCAAGAACTACTCGTACATGGTGTTTTCGATGGTATTTCTCGGCATCTTAGCGGGCTTGGTGGCACCTACTCAAGTCCAATCGCTCAAGCCGTTCATGCTCCCGCTTACCAGCATAATGGTTTGGGCAATGGCCGTAAACATAAGATTTGGGGGCTCGCCCAGAGTGGCAAGAAAGTAAAGCAAATGGTGCTCGCCCTACTGTTCTGCTACGCATTTTTCCCGATAATCAGCTTCGCCTTAGCCGTAGGCTTCTTGTCTGGTAGGCCGGAGTGGGCGATCGGCTTCATCCTGATGGCAAGCGTGTCCACGGCGGGGATGAACGTTGTTTGGACCGGCATGCTCAAAGGAGATCTCCCGCTCTCGATAATGCTCAACGCGATCATGATGTTCCTCGGAATAGCGACCATACCAACGCTTACTGCCCTTTTCGCAGGCGTTTACGTGAAGGTCAGGACCCCGAGGGGCTCCAAGTACTTGGAGTTCTTGAAGTGCAGGTAGAGGTACGGCAGGGCCCTCTCGAGGGAAGCATTGACCTCGGCTATCACCCTGATCTTCGTAGAGTCGGCGATGCAGGGGAGTATGCGCTTGACCTCGAAGCTCGAGGGCCTTGAGGACTTCCCGCGGACGCCGACGACGTCCCTCAAGACTTCCAAGGCGTTTATGAAGCTGAAGCCCTTCTTCACGCCAACGACCTCGAGGAACAGGTCCTCCACGTCTTTGGAGGATAGCGCTAGGTCCGGCGAGCAGAGGAGGGCCTTGTTGTAGCCCAACACCAACAGCCTCTTCAGCTCGCCGACCAGCGACTCCACGCTCCCCCTCTCGGCCCTCAGGACGTCCAGTTACCTCGGGGTCGCCTCGTAGACGGCCTTGAACTCTACCAAGACGTCCTCGTCGTCCCTCGACGTCGTCAGGAGGACTATCCGCTCGTTGGTGTAGGTACCAGCCACGTGCATGACTAGCTCGTCAAGGGAGCCGACGTGCCCGCCCACTTTCTTCAGCTCGCTCAAGACGTTGGGCCCCACGAAGAAGAAGAGGAAAGAGTCTCCCCCGACCTCCCTCAAGCGGTGCTTTAGGTCCTCGAGCCCGTCTACGGCCTCGACGCGGACCTCCTCGCCGACGAGGCGTTCAACGGCTTGGCGGAACTCGCCGAGCAGGCCCTCGTGCTCGCGACGAATAAAAATGGTTAAGATTGCGAATCCCTCCACTTCACGACCGCAATTGCAGGCCTACTTCATGGCCTGCTCTAGGGCCCTCTTGAGCTCATCCTTTGCGGGGACCTTGCCCGAGAAAGCCACCTTGTCGTTTATGACGACCGTCGGCGTCATCAAGACCCCGTACTTGTCGGCCTCTTCGGAGAGGGCCGAGAGCTTGACCACCTTGACCTTGCCGCCGTACTCCTTGGCGACCTCGTCGACGACCTTCTCTGTGGCCCTGCACTTGGGACAGGGCGGCTCGCTGTGGAATACCTTGACGACGACCTCCACGTCGATCACCTCATCTTTCGCGAAATCACGATATGTCGATAATTGTATATAAAGCTTTCTCACGTGGACTCGCTTTCGGACGTGCACGTCTAGGGCCAGCGATGCCGCCGTCGAAGTTTTCGAGGTCTAAGGCTCGCTGGGCCTCATCACATCATCTCAACAGTGGTCGAGCCCTCACTACTCCATGATCGCCTTTATGATGAGCTCCTTGGCCCTCTCTATGTCCTCTTGAG
>JAAOZJ010000112.1 GCA_011605835.1 Thermoproteota archaeon | reverse complement strand
CTTTTCAAGAGCTCAATGTCTCTTTTGGATATGTAGACCTCGACCTGGCCCTCGACTGCTCTCACCACTATCTCCCTGTGCCCTCTCTCAGGGAAGTCCGGATGAAGTGGCGGTTTAGCAACGAAGTTGGTTGGGACGCCTTTGATCACGAGCTTCATCGGTTCGAGGACGCAAAAGTACCTGTCCGCTCTCGGATCCAAGTACTTACGGTTCACGGAGTATATGTTCTCCCAGCTCAGCGATGCCTCTGAACTCTTTACACCTACGTGGAGAATTATCTCCTTGAGAGTCTCCGGCAATATGCCCCTCTTCCTAATGGCCATTATCGTACCCAAGCGAGGATCGTCCCACCATAGAAACTCTCCCTTTGCTATGCCCTTGCTTATTTGAGACTTGCTCAATATTATGCCCGTCAACTTCAACCTGCCAAAGTGAATGGTCTCTGGAAACCTCCACCCCATGTGATCGAAGACGTACCTCTGCTTGATGGTGTTGGTTATGTGCTCTTTAGCCCTCAAAATATGGCTTACCTTGAGCTCGTGATCATCAACGGCGGAGGCGAAGTTGTAAGTGGGCCACACGAAGTACTTGCTTCCAACTCTTGGGTGAGGAGTCTTCTCGACGTTTATTACCCTAAAGGCGACCCACTCCCTCACCGAGACGTCGGGGTGGTTTAAATCAGTCTTTACCCTGACTACTGCCTCCTTTTCTCCGTACTTCAGGGACAGCATGTCCTCAAATCTCTCGAGATGTTCTTCAGGGCTCAGCCCTCGGCATGGACAAGGCTTGCCAGCATCGCGAAGCGACTTGAACAACTCTTGGTCGCAAGTGCACACATACGCCCCACCCCTCCTCAAGAGCTCTCTACAGACATCATAATACACCTCCAGTCTGTCGGATTGGTAAACGACTTCATCGGGCTTCATCCCCAACCACTCCATGTCCCCTATTATCCACTTGTAAGCCTCGGGCAACGGCCTCTTCGTCTTTGGGTCCGTGTCGTCGAACCTCAGTATGAACTTCCCCTTGTACATCTTAGCATATTCGTAGGACAATATGAGGGGTCTCAGGCTACCCAAGTGGAGTGGGGCATCGGGGTTAGGAGCGAACCTCGTTACTACGACCTCATACTTGTCGGCGTTAGGTAGTGGAGGCAGAGCTTTCTCCTCCTCCCCCCTTCTCTTCGCTATGGCCTCGGGGTACCTCTCCTCCACCTCCCTCTTGATCGCCTCCAAGCTCATGTTGTTTACTTCCTTCACAACGTCTTCGACCAACTTGACGAGGGCCTTGGCTTGACCTCTGAGATCGGGCCTTGCGGCTATGACCTTGCCTAGCACGGGTCCCGGCGCCGCCTTTCCGCCGTGCTCGTAGGCGTTTATCAATGCATGCTTCCTTATCAGCTGGATCACGTCATCTGGAAAGCTCATATGGCCCTCCTTTTCCTCAAGTACTCTTTAATGTCTACGCCTCTCATCTGAAGCCACTCTTTAACCCTTCCAGTTATAACGACGTCGACTCGCTTCAAGTCTTTCAGGCTTCGGGAGGCCGTCAAGAACATGGCCCCTCTAAGCTGTTCTATCAAGACGCTTAAGTAAGCCTTCAAGGCGTTCGCGCCGTGGCTCACAGCCCTTAAGGCTGGCAGGGCTATCCCGACGAGATCGGCCCCTAGCGCTATGGCCTTAGCGCAATCGACCCCGCTTCTCACCCCCCCGGACGCGATCACGGGGACGTCTACCCCGCTCTTCACCTCTATCAAGCTTACAACCGTAGGTATGCCCCATTCGGCGAAGGCCTCGGCCACGTCGGCCTTGAAACCGTTCCCGCGCCTCCTAGCCCTCAGCGCCTCGACCTTGCACCAGCTCGTCCCCCCAGCCCCAGCCACGTCTATAGCCTTCACCAATCCCTCTTCGACTAGCCTAATGGCGTCCTCGCGCGAAATGCCGCACCCAGTCTCTTTGACGATTACGGGGACCTCTATAGCCTCTGAGACCCTCTTGATGGCCTGTAGCACACCTCTGAACTTGAGGTCCCCTGCCATCTGGGAGAACTCATGCGCTGGATTTAGGTGAATGTTGAGCGCGTTCGCCTCAATCATGTCGATTGCCTTGCGCACGTCGTTCACGTCGAAGTGGCCCACGAGTTGGGCCGCGCCAATGTTGGCGATAATGTAGGCCGTCGGTGCCTTCTTTCGCACCACAGCGAACGTGTCTACGAGGCTCTCGTCGAGTAGTGCGGCTCTCTGGCTACCCACTGCCATGGCTAGGCCCATTTCTTCGACCACTTGAGCTAAAGCGCTGTTTATCTCCTTGGCTTTGGGGTGTCCTCCGGTCATGGCTGAGATCAGGAGCGGCGCTCTTAGTTTGAATCCGAGGAAGTCCGTCTCCAGCTCGATCTCTTCGACATCTATTTCGGGCAGACATCTATGGACTAGCCACACATCTTCAAAACCAGTGGTGTTGCAATGCATTTCGACGTCTTCTCTCAAGCATATCTCTATGTGCTCGAACTTCCGGTTGCTTATGTCGTCCAAATCAACCTACGCCTCCCTTATCACGGTCCCTTTGAAGTTTAGCCCATCGAGGGCCTTAAGCAAGTTTTTTCTACGCCAACTTATGAAGCAGACAACCTTTACCCCACCGCGAAAAGCGTTAAACGCCTCTTCTATCTTCTTAACGAGACCCCCTGTGGCATCGGAGTCGGGAGCCGCGACCTTTATTTCCTCTAGAATTCCTCTGTCCAAGAACTTCACAAGCTCGGCATCGGGCCTCTTCTTAGGGTCCTCAAGGTATATGCCGTCAACGTCAAGCACGTAGATGAGTTTGTCGGCTTTAAGTCTCAAAGCTAAGAACGAGGCTATAGTGTCGCCGGACAGAATCGCCACGCCGCGCCTGCTCGCGTCCAGAACGACGTCTCCGTAGAGGACGGGGACGAACCCCTTCTCTAACGCCACTTCGACGCTTTGGACGAAGTACTCCTTAATGTTGCTCTCCTCTAAGACGAATGACGATGAAGGCTCAATTGTGTAGGGCCTCCCTCTCAACCTCACGAATTCCTTGACCACTTCCTCGTTAAGCCTCCTCATAGCCAGCCTAGTGAGCGCGACGCCTTCGTAACTTTCATCGCTTATTAGACCCCTGTCCAATTTGTACCTCGTGGCCAAAGGGTGTCCAAAAGACCCTCCGCCGTGGACCACGATGACCTTGCCGCCTCTTTTAACATGACTGAGAACTTGAGAACACATGCTCCTCAAGGCCCCCCTCCTCACAGTAAACGGCCTGTCCTTCACCGTGATGGCACTACCTCCAAACTTCACAACTGACAACGTCATGTTCGCTCAGCCCTCCAACAAGATGGCTTGAAAGCCCATCGAGTCGACGATCCTCAAGCACTCATCTAGCGCATTGCGGTCCTCGCTGAAGAGGACGAAGCCCCTAAAGTCCTCATCGACTTTACATGCCACTCCCTTTGTGCTGGAGAGCATTTCATGGACTTTGAGTATCGAGAACGGAAGCTCAGAAAGCGCAACACATAGCCTGCTGTACGTGACGAGTGCTTTGCGGAAGAGCTCGAAGTCTTCGTCAATGATCGAGCGTGCCACAGTAATTACGACCCTGCCCAAGGCGTGGAGGACTACGTTAAACGCCTCCTCGAGCCCCTCGGCTCCAAGCACCCTAAACCTGAAGGGCACCTTGATCCCGAGACCCATTTTCCAAGGGAAATCTCTTCGAAGCTCCGCTAGGCCCTCGCCCTCTCTGTACGCCACGAGCCCCTCACTTCTCATGCCTTCTAGGACAGCCCTCACCCTCGCACTAGAGGTTGCCAACCTCCTTGAAAGCCTGTGGATTGAAAAGCTCTTCGGATCCACCTCTCTGAGTAGCGTCGAGAGGATCGCGATCAAAGAGTCCATGAGCGGCAAGTTTTCAGAACCCCGAATGAAGACGTCGATCTTCGACGATATCAGACAGGTTGAGAGGACGCTCGAGAGCCTCTTCTTAAGGTGCTTGGCGAGGGGGCCTAGCCACTCGATCTTCAACGACCCAGTACCCGGGCGGATCGACCCCGAGAACCCCTTGTCCCTTGCAACGTAAAGCAACATGGGGTAATTGTACTGGGCGATGGACTGGCCAATTATGCTTATCGGGACCCTCACGAAGAGGTCCTTAGACATCGAGCTCACTTTTCGACCTTCACGGAGCCGTATCCGACCACCGAAAACTTATCGCCGGTGACGTCGCCCGACGTCGCGTATTTCAATATCGTCGCTTTTTTAGCCCCCAGCTTCTTTACGGCGTAGAGCATGGAGGCTACAGGACCGGGACCGCACATCGACACCGGCAGAGAGTCTACGAGCTTTAGCATCAAATCAGGGTCCATGGCCTCTATGGCCTTCAGCACCTTAATGTCCTTCTCGCAAGCCCTCTCGTGGGGCTCGTAGTGGGTGAAGTCCGTCGAGGCTATTATCACGGCATTTTCGTTCTCAAGGGCCTTGGCTATGGCGTTACCGACTTCCACGCACACGTCCTTCATTTGGAGCATCATGCATATGGGGACGAAGCTGAAGCGAGTGCCGTAGATGTATTGCAGTAGCGGCAACTGGACTTCTATTGAGTGCTCCTGCAGGTGGGCCAGCTCATCGACCGCCATTACCTCGCAGCTCTTGGCTATCCTCTTCGCCACCTCGCTGTTGACCTCGACGCTCCCGAGGGGCGTCCTCCAGTAACCGCTCTCGACTATAGAGACCCCAGATCCCAGACCCGTGTGATTGGGGCCTAGTATTACCACGACATCAGGGACTCCGTCTTTAGCAAGCTCAGCGTAGGAGTGCGCAGCTACAGGTCCTGAATACATGTAGCCCGCGTGAGGACACACCAAGCCTACGATACTCCTCTTGCCCTGCTCATTAACTGAAGGGATGAAGCCGGGGCCTAGCCTGTGCTTAAAACACCACTCTATCCTTCTCTTTAGGCTCTCGCTATCGCCCTCGTAGAACAAGCCCGCTACGGCGGGGTACCTAACCTTTCTCAACTCCCAACACCTGGAAAGAAATTAGCCCAAATATAGCTCTTTAACTTTCCTCCGAAGAGGAGGCCTCTTCGACTGGCAACCTAGCCTCGAACTCCGCGACGGGCACCGGCAGATCGCCATCAGGCGGTATTACCCCTCTTTCTCTTAGCACTTGGCGCGTCAGAAGCCAATAGACGAGCGCTAGCGACTTCCTACCTTTGTTGTTGACTGGTATTATTAAGTCGACGAAGGCGGCATCGTTGTCCGTGTCGCAGAACGCTATTACTGGGACTCCTATCTTCGCGGCCTCATCTATGGCCTGTTCGTCTGCTCTAGTGTCGGTCGCTATGAGGAGCTCAGGCTCCATGTAGAAGGGTAGCTTGGGGTTCGTGAATGTGCCTGGGACAAAGCGTCCGGGAATCGCGATGGCGCCCGTCAAGTTCGCGAACTTCTCAATACACCTAAAGCCGTATTGCCTCGACGAAACGGCCACGACTTTAGGGGGGTCGTACCTAGCTATCATCTTCGCAGCTATTCTTATCCTTTCATCGGTTTTCGCGAGGTCTATGACGCAAAGTCCGTCGGGCCTGATCTTGTAGATGAACGGCCTGAGCGCGATGGTCTTTATGTGAGTGCCCAAGTGGACCCCTGCCTTCAAGTACTCCTCTCTCGGTATCAACAACTCCTTCTGTTGCAGGGCCACATCATCCACCTCAGCGAGTTAGTTGGGGTGGGAGCTCAGCCATACATTTAACGTTTTCTAACATCTCCTCAATCCTGATGAGCTCGTTGTGCTTTACTATCCTCTCCCCGCCCAAAACCCCGGTCTTTATAACTGGGCATCTAAGCCCGACGGCCAGGTGACTTATGAACGCATCTTCGGTCTCCCCTGACCTATGCGACATCACTGGCATCAGCCCGCCGGTCCTCGCGATCCTCAGGGCCTTGTAGGCATCGGTGAGGGTCCCGACTTGGTTCGGCTTTATTATTATGGCGTTCGCGGCCTTGATCTCGAGCCCTTGCCTGATCCTAGCCACGTTTGTGGTGAAAATGTCGTCGCCGCATATGAGGGCCCTATGACCTATGGACTTCGTTAATAGGCTGAACCCCTCGAAGTCTTCTTCTTGGAGCGGGTCTTCGATGTACCTTAAGTCGTACCTCTCAGCCACTTCAATCACGTAGTTTATTTGCTCCTCTCGAGCCCGCCTCCTCCCCTCCCTCCTAAGGAGGTAAGCCCTCTCCTCAGGGATCCACATGCTTGAAGCAGCGAAGTCGACCCCCAACACTACCTTGCGCCCGAGTTCGTTGCTCACGTTGTGGCATGCCTCGCTTAAGGCCTGAAAGGCCTCCTCGTCCGATATGTTCGCGGCCCACGCGCCTTCGTCGCCCCTGCCCCCGGCAAACGACTTGTCGAACTTGCCGATTATCCTGCCCACTTCTCTGTGGACCCTGAAGCAGAGCTCTAGGGCCTCGCCATAGCTTCTGGCCCCTACCGGGATTACGAGGAACTCTTGGATGTTAGGAGCCCTCTCTCCAGCGTGCTTCCCCCCGCCTATGACATTACCTAGGGGGAATGGTATTTCGGCCGCAAAGGTCCCCCCTACGTACTGGAAGAGCGGTAGTCCGAGAGACGAGGCAGCCGCCTTCGCCACTGCTATTGATGTCGCTAGAGCTGCGGCCCCTCCCAGCCTTGAAAAGTTTTCAGTCCCGTCAATCTCGTGCAACAAATCGTCGACGGCGACCTGATCCGTAGAGTCCATGCCTACGAGCTTCTCCGCCACGACTTCGTTCACGAGCTTTATGGCTTCGTCAACCCCTCCTTTTGGAAAGGCCACGACCTCGTGAACGCCGGTACTTGCACCAGCCGGGGCGGAGGCTCTACCAAAGCCATCGACTGTCACGACCTCGACCTCTATCGTCGGCCCTCCACGGCTATCGTATATCTTCCTAGCGTAGACGTCTTCGATCATAGTCTCGGCCAACGAGCATCTCCTCGCGCTAAGTCGATATCCTCTTGAACATGAGGAGCTCGTCTATAAGGTCTATGTGGCTCAATAACATGCGCCTACAGCAATACCTCTTGACGTTTAGTTCGTCGAGGACCTTCTTGGGATCCTCGCCTTCGTCGATTCGCCTTTTAAACTCTTCATAGAGATGGCCTATTGGCTTGCCGCAAGTGAAGCATCTCACGGGTATTATGACCATGAACGCTCACTTCATGCTATCTATAGCTCTTCTGCCTCTTAGCCCTTGCTGACCTGCCGCGAGGTTTCTTGGGCTCCGCCTCTCGGGGATCTCCCGCCAACATGTGTCTATCGTATTGGAGGAGTATCTGTTTGACCTCCGGCTTGTCCTTGAAGAACTCGACGAGCCCTCTGGCTATTGCCATTCTTGACGCGATTGCTTGGCCCATGAACCCTCCGCCTTCGACGCTCACGTCTATGTCGACGAGGTTCCTCAAGTCTCCTACTAACAGTAACGGCTCCAAGATCTTCCAGCGCGCTACCTCGGGCTCCAAGATCTCGAGGGGCTTGCCGTTAATGAAGACCCTTCCCTTTCCGGCCTTCACAACGGCCCTCGCTATAGCAGTCTTCCTCTTACCGCTGGTTAAGACTATCCTCTGAGCGACACTCATGAGCTCCACCCGACCTCCTTGGCGACCTCTCCCACGGTCACGTACCTCCTAGCGAGCCGAGACGCATCGGCTTCCGGGAACTTTATCTTTGGCCTATCGGAGTACTCTTGGGGGACGCCGATATAAACTCTTAAATTCTTGTAAGCTACCCTGCCCTTCCACCGCTTGTATGGGAGCATACCCCTTATCGCCCGCTTAACGATAATATCCGGCCTTCTGTACTTCTTGGGACCCTTTTCGGGCATCTTCCATGTCTTCTTCGACAGTACGTACTCCTTGTACTCTTCGATTATCGATTGCTTGTTCCCCGATATGACTGCCTTCTCCGCATTCACGATCACAACCTTTTGACCAGCCAAGAGCATCTTGGCGACCAAGCTCGCCATCCTTCCGAGGATCTGCCCCTCAGCGTCTACGACCGCTTCCTGTTCCATGAACATCACCCTATGATCTTGATGCCAGAGCCCGTGGGCCTTTCAAGTATCAGTTGCTCTATGGTCAAGGCCCTTCCACCCACCTTCTCGATCTTCTCCTTGGCACTTTTGGAGAACCGCAGCGCTGCCACCGTGACCGGGTGGTCAATGAGTCCAGCACCGAGAACTTTGCCCGGCACGACCACCACATCATTAGCCTGAGTGTATCTGTTGATCCTGCTGACGTTCACGGCTACCCTCCTCCTCTTCGGCCTGTTGATCCTCTCTACGAGGTCCCTCCACAACCTAGCGTGGTGTTGCCTATAGGCCCTCCTCAGCGCTATTACGATCTTCTTAATCATCGGGTTGGTGGCTCTTATCTCCTTCATGAGGCTTCCTCCAAGGCCTTTATGAAGCGCTTGGCCTTATCGATGAGCACGTCTGCCGACTTAATTATTACGTCTTCAGGGGGCAAGGTCCCCGTTGACTCTAAGTAGAATACGAAGCATCCATCGACTTTGCCTACGTCGATCGCACCTCTAGGACAGGCCTCCACGCAATCGCCGCACAGCATGCACTTTAAGATGTCAACGACCTTGGCCTTCTCCTTATTCAGCTTCAACACGGCCTTCGCGCAAGCCTCGACGCACTTCCCGCATCCATCGCACAAGTCGTCCATGACGTTCACTTTGGGGTAGTACTTGTACGCGCATGCAGAGACTGGTTGCCACTTAGCATGGTCTTTGCCTAGCCCAAGTTGAGCGTAGGCCTCCAGCACCAGTGCTTGGCCCGCCTCGAGCTTGACTATGGGTATGTCGCCGTAGACAGGCCTCACGTTGGGGTCGTCGGAAAGTAAGTCTTTGGCGTACACTACCATCGGGAACTCGGCCTTGACGTCCAAGTAGAGTCTTGCCTGGCACTTCGGGCATCCGGAACCACGGCACTCGCAGTCCTTGGGCATTACATAGCCGTCCTTGGGGGTCGTCAAGGGTATTAAGCCAAGCCTGTGAGCTATGACTTCGTCAAATAGCGCTGAGGAGTTCGTCAGGATGACCACGTCCTCGATGGCCATCGTCGGGACCTCGGCTATAGCCGTCCTCCTCAGGGAGTTTACGAAGGCTGTACTGACGCCTCTGATTACGAAGCGCAACTCGTTGCCCTGCCTCTCTAGGATCTCCACCTCCATGATTGATAGGCCCCCTACACTCTCCTGCCACGCCTACCGCCAGGCTTCCTTATGTGGTCGTGTGGTATCGGGGTCACGTCTTCTATGCTCCCTATTATCATGCCTGCCCTAGCTAAGGCCCTTATGGCCGCCTGAGCTCCCGGGCCTGGGATCTTGGGGCCGCTACCGCCGGGCGCTCTGACCCTGATGTGGATAGCGTTTATGCCTCTCTCCATGGCCATCTTGGCCGCCCTTGTGGCTGCGAGCATAGCGGCATATGGCGAGGGCTTCTCCCTATCGGCCTTAACCACCATTCCGCCTGAGGCCCTTGCTACTGTCTCGGCGCCGGTCATGTCAGTTATCAGTATTATCGTGTTATTGAAGCTGGCGTAGATCCAAGCAATGCCCCAGTTAAGAGGCTTCGACGAGCTTTGAGCGGAGGGGCTCGAGGCCTGAGTGGTAGGGATGGAAGAAGCTGAGGACATCAGCCTTCACCTCCACTGCTTTCAACGGATATGGGCTGGCCGACCGGGTGTATGAGCTTCTCTTCGTCTATAGTTACCAATCTGTTGGGAGTTCTTACCCTCGCCCCGCCTATGGCAATGTGGCCGTGGACTATTAGCTGGCGAGCGTGGTGCATGCTCTTAGCTAGGCCCTTTCTGAAGACTATCGTCTGAAGCCTCCTCTCCAAGATGTCTTCGACCCTTAAGGAAAGCACGTCATCGAGCGTGGCATTTGCTGGCAAGAGGCCAAGCCTGTGCAGCCTAGACAAGAGCTCTTGGACTTGCTTCTCATCTCTTTGGGCCAAAAGCCTCCTAGCGTGGTGCCTAAACTTTCTCAAGATGGTCATGGCCTTCCAGAGTTCACGCTTGTTCCTGAGGCCGTAGATTCCAACGAGTTCCATCTCCCTCCTAAGCACATCCCTCCTCCAAGGGTGCCGCGGGCCTTTCCAAGTCTTCTTAGGCTTCTTAGGGTCCCCCATAAGGCCACCTCTGCCTAGCCCTTCGGCTTCTTCTTGACTCCAACGGTCATGCCCACCCTGCCCGTGGTTCTAGTGCACTGCCCCCTGACCTTCAGCCCGAGAGCGTGTCTTATGCCGCGCCAGCACTTGATCCTCTTGAGCCTCTCAACATCTTCTCTGACGGTGAGCACCAGATCTGATCCTGTCAAAAGCTTGTAACCCCCAGTCCTATAGTCCTTCTGCCTGTTGAGGGCCCAATGAGGAACGCCATATCTTAGAGGATTGGCTATGACGTCTTCTATCTTCTTAACCATGAAGTCCGACAAGTAACCGATCCTCATGGTCCTGTCTAAGTCGAGGACGTTGACTATAGCCCTAGCGAGCGTCGGGCCTATGCCCCTAATCTTAGCTAGGCCCTCCTCTATGTTTAGGCCACCGTCTATGTCCACTCCTGCGATTCTGACTATGTGCCTGAACTCTTGAGACATCGCCAGCCCTCTCTTCGCGTAAGATTTGTGAGTTAGAGAGCCAGATGGCAACAAATATACTTTACTAAAGGTCTAGAGTTTTAAGCACCTGAGCTATGGTTGACAACGCGCTTGAGAATAGGTCCTCGGCCAAAGGTCCCTCGCACGCCAGCGTGATCTCGAGAGGAGTGCCTCGCCGTTCCTTACAACTCTCAAGAACGCCTCGACTTAGCTTTCGGCAAAATTTTAATTTCTAACACTAACCATTAACTAGGAGATGAGCCCATGAGCTTAGGAGAGGTATATATTGCTGGCTTCGTCAGGACGCCGTTCTCGCGCAGCAGGCCCAGAGAGCCCGAAAAGGTCAACGTGAAAGGCGGGGCGATAGCGATAGGCCACCCACTCGGCGCCCACTGGCGCGCGCTTGGTGGGGCCTCTCTCGCACATACTCAGGCTCCACGGCGGAGACTATGGGGTCGCAACAGCCTGCGTCGGCGGAGGACAGGGAGCTGCGATAGTCCTCCAAAGGGTTTAGGCCCGCTCCTTCCACCGCCAATTTCTACCCCTTTAAGTTGAAGGCCTCAAGTCGGCACCGAGTAAGTTAGTATTCCCATTTCCGGTCTCTATAAAGGCGGGCGACTATGAACGTCAAAGCCGAGATATTAAGCAAGCTTGCGTCGTTGATCAACAACGTACCCGCGACGAGCGTGCACACCATAGCGAGGAGCGTCAACGGGGAGTTGACGATCGGCCGCATCAGGACCTTGAAGGCCAACGTGTTGGGGGTCAAGTATGAAATCAGCGTGGCCGACGGCGACGTCAGAGTGGACGTCCACGACCCGCTGAGTAGGGAAGAAGATTACTCCAGGCTCTTGCTCTACTTAATCAACGCCCTCGAGAGGGCCCTACAGGGGAAGCTGGCAACACCAAAGAAGCTCGTAAGTTTGGTCCAGCTCGCTGGAGGACAGGCGGCTAAGCTCTACGAGAAGAAAGCCATAGACTTCTTGACCATCGAGATGGACGGGTCGACGCTCGAGGAGGTGCGCAAGGCAGTCGAGGACATAGGAGGGGTGGTGGTCGAGCACTTGAACGCCACTTGGAGCTTCGAGGTGACGCCCTTAAACGGAGTGAGGATAAGGGCGTCGTTCTGGCAGGGAGAGGAGAACGTGCCCTCGGGTGCGTCAGTGCTGGTGGGGCAGGAGGTCGAGGAGGTCGACGTCCCGATAGAGGAGCTGGTGACGATGATAGAGATGACGATAAACAGGTTCGTGTTGTTCTACAGGAAGGAGACGGGGAGGCAGCCGAAGCT
>JAAOZJ010000059.1 GCA_011605835.1 Thermoproteota archaeon | reverse complement strand
GTCGAAAAGACAGCGAGGACCTATACTCAAAGGCCCTCGAGATAATAAGTAGTGCGGGCCCTCAAGGGATCTTGCAAAGTGATTTGTGGAGGGCGTTAAACGTCAGCAGTCGCGAGGGCTCCCGCATAGCACTAACCTTAGAGAAGAGAGGGCTCATTATAAGGGAGCCCGTGTATAGAGGCCGCTCGAAGACCTTCAAGCTAGTAGCCATCTCAAGCGACATCAAGATAAGCCTCGACGCGGTAGACGACTGCCCTTGCTTTTCATGCACGAACTTATCGCGATGTGGCAGCGGACAGCCGATAAGCCCTGAGAAGTGTGAAGACCTAACCCGCTGGCTCTTAAAGTCGTGAGCCAGCGATGGATATGTCGAGAAGGTGGAGAATAGAGAGGTCGAGAGACCACTACCATAAGATGGCGAAGAGCTCGGGCTTTAGGTCTCGGGCTGCCTTCAAGCTGATCGAAATAATCAAGAGGTTCGGCGTAATCAAAGAGGGGCAGGTAGTCTTGGACATAGGAGCTTACCCCGGAGGATGGTTGCAAGTGGCTTCTCGAGTGACTGGCCCCAAAGGCCTAGTAATAGGAGTGGACATCAGGCCCATAAAGGAACTCGGAAAGCCCAACGTCAAGACTATAGTAGGAGACGTTTGCGACGAGGACTTACATGAAGAACTTGCAGAGATGTTGCCCGGCAAAGTCGACGTAATATTATCCGACGCTTCGCCGAAGCTTACGGGTGTGTGGACTACCGACATGGCACGGCACGAACACATAGTTAGATGCGTAATTAAGCTCGCCAATAAGTTGCTTAGAAGAGGAGGAGTGGCCGTAATAAAGGCCTTTCAAGGAAGCGAGCTCGATGATATTTTACCGATCCTACGACAGCAATTCGAAGTGGTGCGCTTGTTCAAGCCCAAGGCCTCGCGGCAGAGGAGCAGAGAGATATATCTGATATGCATGGGCTTTCGGGGCTATTGGCAAGGAGAGAGTGAATATAAGTTAGGCGACGCAAAGTAAGCGAGTTAAAGGCCATGAATATAAAGATGCCTCTCAAACTCTTGTACGAGGGCAAGGTCAAGCTACTGTTGCCAGATCGAGCAATCTTGGGGGAAGAGGCCGAGAAGGCAGTATTCTACAACCCCTTCATGTCTTTCTCACGCGATCTATCCATTTGCGTATTGAAGGCCTATGCGAACGTCACTGGGAAGAAGGGCTTGCGAGTAGCGGAACCGTTAACCGCGAGCGGCGTCAGGGGGATCAGGTACGCCAAAGAGGTCGATGAGGTCGACGAGGTTGTCCTATCAGACGTCAACCCGGTGGCGGTGAGGATCGCAAGGATCAACGCCCTCCTGAATAAGGTCCACGAAAAGGTCGTCGTGAAACTTTCGAATGCGAACTCTCTCCTGTCAAGGTATGACGCCAAGGGGAAGAGGTTCGACTTTGTCGATATAGACCCCTTCGGCTCGCCCGCGCCTTACGTGGATTCAGCCATTAGATCAACGATTTTAGGAGGTGTGATAGCCCTAACCGCCACGGACATGCCCCCTCTATGCGGCGTCTACCCTCGTGTGGCGTTGAGGAGGTACGGTGGCCTATCCTTGAAGACTGAGTACTGCCACGAGCTCGCAGTTAGGCTGGTGCTAGGCTTATTATGCAGGGAAACTGGAAAGTACGAGTTATCAATAAAGCCGTTGATCGCCCACAGCACAAGGCACTACATTAGAGTCTTCGTCCAGCTGACTCCCTCTAAGGAGGGCTCGGAGAACATCGGCTTGATATACCACTGTCGCAACTGCCTGCATAGACGCATCGTGAAGCTCGAAGATCTAGCATCGACAAAGAGCTTGTGCGAGAAGTGCTGTTCCCCTATGGAGGCAGCAGGCCCCCTCTGGATAGGCCCCATATTTGACAAGACATTTTGCGAGGAGGTTGCTAGGGTAGCAAGTTCCTTGGACTTGCTCAATAAGAAAGAGCTCAAGAAGATCTTAAAGTTGATAACGAGCGAAGCAGACGGTCCTCCGACTTTCTACACCGTAGACGCTCTCTCGCATAAGTACAAGCTGAGGCAACCGAAGATCCAGGAATTGGTCGAGAAGCTCCGCTCTCAGGGCTTTCATGCCTCTCCGACGCACTTCAATCCCAAAGGGTTTAGATTTAGCGGCGACGTCGAAGATATAGTAAAACTATTAGCCAGATGAAGCAACTTCGATTAATTCCTCGGGGCTTGACATGTCATCGAGCTCCTTAGCGCTTATCACCCCATTCTCTCGAGAGACCTTTCGCGTCACGACCAGCCTCTTAACTTTGGCGACTTCTGCGACTCCTCGAAGCACTTCTAGCTCCTCTTTGAACTTGTCACTGAGGGCTTCTAGCGTTAAGATTAGTAACGTCCTCCCTCCCTCTCCGTTCCTCCTAGCTATGATGTTGAAAGGGGCCTCTTTAAACTTGAATATCGAAAACCCCAACCTAGCCAGCTTTAGGGCCACCTCTTCCTGTAGCCTCGACCTGCTACTCCTCTCGTCTATCCAGCGCTCTTTGTCCTCAATGGACAAGGTTTTGTCTAAGATGTCTATGGGCTTAAACGCCTGTAGGGCCTCTTCCTCGCCCACGTATCTACTGAAAACGTCGTATAGCTTCGAAGCAACATCGACCGTAGCATCTATCTCGCCCTTCTCATACTCGTAAACAGCCTTCCTCGTAACGCCTAATAAGCTCGCCAATCCACCTAGCGATAGACCGATCCTCTCTCGTATCTCCCTCAGCTTTTTGCCGTCGATCTTCACGTAAAACCTGCCACCTCTATAGTACACGTAGTGTCTCCTCCCCTCGAAGTAGTCTCTTAGAGCCTCTGGGTGGACGACGTAGAGCCCTCGCTTCTCATAAGCCGCCTCTTTGTCGATCTCGTGAGGCCCGTCCTTCTCACTGACGACGAGTGGAGAGCCCCTCAAGGCATAGCTCGCTTTCTTTATCTCTGCTACACAACAGCTCCTCAGTTCGTTGGTATCGTTCAGCGCTTTAATCAAGATCAATCTATCTCCGCTTCTGGCGACTATGTTTATGGAACTCCTCTCGTTAGCATAGGGCCTCGAGATTTCGAAGCCTCCCTCATACAGCGACTTCACAGCTTTCGCGATCACGCCCTCTAGGGGCACGCTCCGCCCCCTCACTCGATGCTAGAGACGAAGCCTATAACTGTTGTCGTCCTAAGTTTACTTCGCAAGATAGCTATATAAGGTTTATACACGAAAGCCCTGCCATCGTGGTAGTGTACGGCATCCGGGCCCAAAACTTTGGCTATGACTCGGGCCTCTAAATCCCCTCCACATATCATGTAGACCCCCTCCCCCATTTCCATCATGCGTAGTATGACTATGGGTAGCTTCAGCTTGTCATGATAATGTGCTGGCACTATATCAGCAAGCAATTCAAGCTCTCTTCTGTCCATTATGAGCTCATCACCAGCTCTGGTCAAGACCTTTGGCTCTCTCATCTCCAATAGCTCTTTCAAAGTCCGACTCTCTTTGGGCAGGTGATCGTTTATCCTCTCTATTTCCCGCACGAGTATTCTGCTCACTCTGTCGATGAAGTCTTTCTCAAAGCCACGTGTGTCGTTCAACAACAAGCTCACGTCCTGCGCGCTAGTATCATTGCATGGTCAACATCGTAAGGCTCTAAGTGCACGACATGGACTACCTCGAAACCCCCATCCTTTAAGGTCTTTATCTCCCTCTTGTATACCTCTGAAGGCTCTTTAGTGACATCTATGCTCCTAGCCTTTACGGCTAAAAAAGCCCATCCGCCTTCCTTTAGGTAGAAGTCCGCATTGTCTACGAGTATTTTGCTTTGATAGGGTTGGGCGACGTCTTGGTAGATGACGTCGACCTCCTCCACTAAGTTCGCGTACTCGGCTGGCAAGCGAGCGTCCGCCAGTATTGGGATCACGTTCTTCCTATATTTAGCCACTCTCTCCAGAAACTCTCTCATGACCCTAGGCGAGAACTCGACTCCATAGACGCGGCCTCCGTGGCCTACTATGTCGGAGATGTGAGAGCACGTGGTCCCCGACGCGACCCCCAAATAGAGGACTCGCGTCCCCTCGGCAAGAGGCGACACCTTTAAACCCTTCATGAAGGCCGCCGCGAGCTTAGATCTGTATGCGTCCCACAACCTCAACTCCGCGTCTTCGTGCTTAATGAGCATCTCGCCGTAAACCTTGACGCCGGGGGCCAAGTTACGCGTTGCTAGCCTCATGCTTCCGTCATCCAATTCCACCACGTAAACTCCGCTTATATCCTCGTGGGGCCTTACCTTCACGAGCTATTCACCCCTTTACTTCTTAGCCTTTTTAGGAGCCTTCCTCTCCGCCTTCCTCTCTACAACCTTCTTAGGCGGCGCCTTGTAAATCTCTTTTATCTCCTTTATCCTGTTCTTCAAGTCCTCCTTGAGCTCGTCGGCTATGTACTCTCCGGTGAAGTAGTCTACTCTGGCGGCTATGGCTATCTTTCCAGCCAGCGCTCTAGCTATCTTGCCTCTCTGCCACTTAGGAGACCTGTGTATCTCGGGGTACTGAAATATTATGCCGTGCTTGGGCGGCTTGCTGCCAGTCCTGAGAGCCCTGAAGAGGGCCTTTTCGGCCCCGAGGAGCTGGATCGTGCTTGCGGGTAACTTCGCGAGCCTCTCCAGCCCTCCAGCGAGAGCTATCAATCGAGCCCCCAACACGGGGCCGACGAGCTCCTTTATGTTGGGGGCTACCTCGCCCATGACTTCGTCAACGTACTTTCTAAGCCTCTCGTTGAGTTCGTAGAGCCTTAGAGTCGCCGAAGCGACCTCCTTTATTACCTCTATGTCCTTTTGAAGTACGTTGGCCCCGAGGGAGGGACCGCTCTCTAACACTTTGGCTACCTTGTCCCTTAAGGGACCGAGCTTCTCTAAGACCTCGGGCTTCCTCGCATTATCCCTATGCCCAATAATCGACAGCGCCTTTATGAAGTCCTCGTGATCTTTAATGGCATTGCCAAGCTCTGGGAAGTGTACCCCATACCACTCCCTCAACCTCGAGGCCAATACATTTAACACCTTCTCGACTTCATCTATGCACGAAACAGCTTGAGCTACAAGGAGGTCCCTCTTCTCGACCGCCTCGACTATCTTTCTAGCGCTCAAGTCTGAGGCGATTCTATGAAGAATCGACAAAGCCTCTTCTCCGCTTTGCGCATAACCAAACTTGACCGCGAGATCGAGCATTCGAGCTCTCACGAGCTTAGCCACTTTATTAGGGGCCTCTACCCTCACCTCTTGGAAGCCCGAAGCTACCAGCGCTTGCGCGATCCGAGGGTCCTCCGCTACGAGCACGTCCACGTTAAGCTTTTGAGCTTTTTCGCAAAGCTCTCTGACTTCATCGATCACCTCTCCCTTGCTCAATGAGTAGAGCCTATTGACCTGCTCCTCGAGGTCTTTGGGGAACAAGGCCTTTTCCATAATCTCTCCTTTGTCATCACAGAGCAGAAGGCCTATGAAGCTGCCCACGACATAGCTCTTCATGCTCGCTTCCCCTTTTACTTGATTTAATTAAATGACTACCATGATAATATATAACTCTTTTCTGCCTCATATAGGTGGCAGTCATGAGCCTAGAGGTCTCCTTAGCCTCACTCAAACTCAAACATCCAATAATGTTGGCGTCTGGAGTGCTCGGCACCACGCCCAACATGTTGATCAGGGCGTACAGGGCTGGGGCCTCGGCTGTAGTCACGAAGTCCCTCACCGTAAGCCCTAGGGAGGGAAATCCTAACCCGGTGATAGTCGAGCTACGCTTCGGGTTGCTCAACGCCGTAGGCCTAGCCAACCCGGGCGTAAAGAATTACATCGCCGAGTGCCTCGAGTACGAAGAGGCGATGGCCAAGATCCCCGTGATATTCAGCATAGCTGGGGCCAAGGTCGAGGACTACGCCGAAGCAGCCTCCCTAATCTCTGAGAAGGGCTTGGCGAAGGCTTTGGAGCTGAACTTGTCGTGTCCCCACGTCCATGAAACTAGGCAGTTCTCCGAAGACCCGAAGCTCGCAGCCCGAGTGGTCAAAGCGGTCTCTGCCGTCACGTCGCTACCCGTCTTCGTGAAGTTGGGGCTAACGACAAACTTGATGGAGGTCGTCGAAGCCGCTGTGAAGCACGGGGCCTCTGCCATAACCGCGATAAACACCATAAGAGCCATGGCCATAGACATATACGCTAAGCGACCTATTCTCTCGTCTGTATACGGGGGTCTATCAGGGCCAGCCATCAAGCCCATCGCCTTGAGGGTCGTGTACGAGCTCTACCAAGAATTCAACGTGCCCTTGATCGGCGTAGGCGGGATAACAAAGTGGGAAGACGTCGTGGAGTTCCTCATGGCGGGCGCCACGGCGGTCCAAGTGGGCACAGCAGTTTACAGGCGCGGGCTCAAGGTTTTTAGAGAGCTCGTAAACGGCTTGAAGAGGTACATGAAGGAAGAGGGCTTTAGAGACGTCAAGGACCTAATAGGTATGGCGCATTGAGGTGGTGAATAGGTACTACTTCGAAGGGCTCTTGAATGAGAAGAGGGCAGAGGCGGAGGGTCTGTTCTCCGTAACCCTGCGGTTCAAAGATCGCAAGGTCGTACGCGGAGCGAGGCCGGGGCGCTTCGTCATGGCATGGCTCCCAGGCGTAGACGAGCTCCCGCTCTCTCCATCGGGCTATGACTACGAGTGCTTGGCGCTGAGGCTCACGTTCAAGGTGAGGGGGGAGGGGACCAGGGCTCTCGCATCGTTAAGTCCGGGCGACAGAGTCTTCATTAGAGGTCCCTACGGCAAGGGCTTCACTATACCACAAGCCGATTCTGTGCGTGGAGCCCTCGTCGTCGGCGGTGGAGTGGGGATAGCACCATTACTCCCACTCATAGAGGCTCTGGCGAGCTCCTCCCTAAGACCATACGTCGTATGTGGTTTTAGGAGCGCGAGTGAGGCCCTCTTCGTCAATGAATTGTCGAAGCTCGTCGGGGACGATTTAGTGATAGCGACGGACGACGGGAGCTTAGGGCTCAAAGGAACCGCCGTCGACGCCACCAGAAAGCTATTGGAGCATAAGACCTTTTCTTATGCGTTCGCCTGCGGCCCTGAAGAGATGCTATACGCCCTGCACAAAATGTTCTTGAGCAAGGGAATACGTCATCAGATGTTGCTTGAAAGATACGTGAAGTGCGCAATAGGAGTCTGCGGATCTTGCATCATAGACGGCCTGAGGCTGTGCAAGGAGGGTCCAGTCTTCGACGACGTCACGCTGAGCCGCTTAAAGGAGTTTGGCCGTCTCAGAAGGTCGCCTTCTGGCGCCAGGGAGCCAGTCACTTAGCTCCTTAGCAACACATTTATATCAGGGCCGCCTTTCATCCTCTGAAGAGGAGTCTGGTGGTTATACCATGCCATCGCACGGCTCACTAACGAAGGCGGGTAAGGTTAGGTCGCAAACGCCTAAAATACCGCCCAAGCCCAAGAGGAACCCCGTACCTCGAGTTAGGAACCACAAAGAATACGTAAGGAGGTTCTTGGCGGCATCCAAGCAGAAGGCCTCCCCGCCTGCATAACCTTCGCATCTGCGTTTTAGCAGAAGCCCCCTGCGCTACCGTTTTTTCGATACCGGACTTAGACTTAATTCCCCGCGTGGCCCCTCTTCTTGTGTCGCCTGCAAGCCTATATCTAAATGGTGATAGAGTTGGACGAGCAACTCGGCGTTCCTGGCCCTCTAAAGCGGTTGAACGTGGAGCCGTACGACAGGGTCCGCATAATTAAGGGGCACACGACCTACGAGGGCCTCTTGATGCCTAAGACCGAGATATTGGGCGACGAGTACGTTATGATAAAGATGGACAACGGCTACAACATCGGCTTTAGGCTCTCAGAGGTCAAAGTCGAATTGGTGTCGAAGAGGCAAGCGCCCAGATTCGAGGACAGGGAATTACTGGTGCTAAAGGCGGGGTTGCCCAAGGTCAAGGTCCTGGGCACCGGAGGTACGATAGCAAGCAAGGTCGAGTACAAGACCGGAGCGGTCTACCCGTCGCTCTCGGCCGAAGATCTTTACGAGTCTGTACCAGAGCTAAGCGAGATAGCCATCGTATCGACGCGCACACTATTCAACATCTTCAGCGAGGACATGAGGCCTGAGCACTGGTCCGTGATAGCTAAGGCTATAGCTGAGGAGGTTGTTAAAGAAGACGTGAGCGGGGTGGTAGTAGCGCACGGCACGGACACCATGGGCTACACTGCCGCTGCGCTGAGCTTCGCTCTACAACAACTGCCCGTTCCCGTGGTGCTTGTCGGAGCCCAGAGATCGTCGGACAGGCCATCGAGCGACGCCGCCCTCAACATGTTAGGGGCAGTGCTCATTGCCTCTCGTGCGCCCTTTGCGGAAGTAGTTGTCGTAATGCATGAGAGTATAAGTGACGAGAGCTTGGTGGTCATACGGGGCACAAAGGTAAGGAAGTGCCACACGAGTCGAAGGGACGCTTTCAAACCAGTAAACGACGCGCCTCTCGCGAGAGTGTTGAAGGGGAGGGAGCTCGTCGTCCTCGCTAAGGACTTGAAGCCTCGTAGCGAAGACAGGAAGAGCCTCAAGGTACATGCGAGTTTCGACAGCAGAGCCGCTCTAATCAAGGCTTATCCCGGAATCCCCCCTGAAGCGATAGAGTGGCCCATTCACGCTGGTTACAAGGGGGTCGTGATCGAGGGCACGGGGCTCGGGCACGCACCAAGCTACGTATTTCCCTCGATTAAGAGGCTCATAGATCACGGGCTCGTCGTCGCTATGACCTCTCAGTGCATATGGGGTAGGGTCAACATGAACGTCTACAGGACTGGCGTGGAGTTGTTGCGAATGGGCGTCGTGCCATGCGAAGACATGCTCCCTGAAACCGCACTTGTCAAGTTGATGTGGTGCTTGGCCAATGCCAAGGACGAGGAGGAGGTCAAGAGGCTAATGACAACAAACATAGCAGGCGAGATAAACCCGAGGACCGAGTACCGAGGGGTCTTCGGTGAATAGGTACGAGGAGCTGGGTCTAAAGGTTGGGCTCGAGCTACACCAGCAACTCAACACTAAGTCGAAGCTGTTCTGCTCGTGCCCAACAATGCTCAAGGACGACGAGCCCGACGTAGTCTTCATTAGGTATTTGCGTCCAACTCGTAGCGAGCTAGGAGCAGTCGATGAGGCGGCCCTTCTCGAGTACGAGAAGGGCAAGGCCTATGTCTACCAAGCTTATAGCGATATTACTTGCCTCGTCGAGATGGATGAAGAGCCCCCCCACGCGCTCAACGAAGAGGCCTTGGACATAGCCCTTCAGATAGCCCTCATGCTCAAGGCCCAAGTCCCGGATGTTGTCCAAGTGATGAGGAAGGTAGTCATAGACGGCTCGAACACTACTGGCTTTCAGCGAACGGCCGTGGTAGCCGTGGGAGGCCCCGAAAGCGTGATCCAAGACCCCGAAGGCCCCGTCCACATCCAGACAATATGCCTAGAGGAAGACGCCGCGCGCAAGATATCGGAGTCCGAAGACAAGGTCGTGTTCAAGCTCGATAGGCTTGGCATACCGCTCATAGAGGTCTCGACCGCTCCCGAGATAAAGACGCCGGAGCAAGCCCAAAGGGTTGCCCTGAAGATTGGCCAGCTCTTCCGCATACTCGGGAAGGTCAAACGAGGCATTGGGACCATCAGGCAGGACATAAACATCTCACTCGCGAAGGGAGGAAAGGTGGAGATCAAGGGCGTCCAAGACTTAGAGCTGATATCGAAGGTGGTAGAGCTGGAGGTCCAGAGGCAGCTCAAGCTCTTAGAGATAAGGGACGAGCTCAAGAGACGAGGCGTGGTCGACGTAAAGAGCGACATAGTTGACGTAAGCGACGTCTTCAAGAACACTAAGAGCAAGATAATTTCGCAGGGGCTTCAAAGAGGCCACAAAGTGATGGCCATAAAGCTCGAGGGCTTCGCCGGCTTGCTGGGAGTGGAAATCCAGCCGGGGAGGAGGTTCGGAACAGAACTAAAAGACTACGCCGTTGTGTGGGGCGGCGTCAAGGGGCTCTTCCATACAGACGAGATGCCAGCATACGGGATAACTGAGGCAGAGGTCAGCGAGCTCAAGAAGAGGCTCGGTTGTGGCCCCAACGATGCGTCGGTCTTCGTGGTCGACAACGAGGAGAGGGCCGTGAAGGCACTCCAAGCCGTGCTGAGGCGTTGTAGGGATGCGCTTAGAGGGGTCCCGGACGAGACTAGAGCCGCCAATCCCGACGGTACCACGCGCTACATGAGGCCGAGGCCTGGGGCTTCTCGAATGTACCCCGAAACCGACGTCAGGCCCATCGTGATAACCAAGGAGAGGCTGGAACGGCTTGCAAGGTCCTTGCCGGAGATGCCTGAAGAGAAGCTCAAGAGATTCGTCGAAGAGTACGGGCTGAGCAAGGACTTGGCTCTGTTGATGATAAACTCCTACCGCCTCGACTTGTTCGAGAGGATAGTCTCGGAGGTCCCAGAGGTCAGCCCGATGATAGTCGCTACGACCCTCGAATACACGTGGAAGAGCTTGAAAAGGGAAGGCGTCCCCTTGGAGCAGGTGGACGAGACCAGGCTCTTGGAGATGTTCAAGGCCTTGGGCAAGGGACTTATGGCCAAGGAAGCGATACCCGATGTCCTGAAGGCCATGGCCGAAAACCCCAATGCCTCACTCCAAGAGATTCTAGAGAAGCTTGGCCTCAGAGCCCTCTCGCTAGATGAAGTGCGGGCCCTCGTAGACCGCATAATAGAGGAGAACGCCGACGTCCTTAAGGAGAGGGGGGACAGGGCGTTCAAAGTCGTGATGGGCAGGGTGATGTCGGTTTTACGAGGCAAGGTAGATGGAAAGCTCGTGAGTGAAGTTGTTAGGGAGAGGGTCGAGCACTTCGTGCGAGCTAGGGTCGGTGTCAAGTGAGAGTAGCGTGTCTGTGGAGCGGGGGCAAGGACAGCGCATACGCGTGTCACTTGGCCTTAAAGATGGGGCACAGCGTGGAGAGGCTCGTCACCTTCCACCCTCAAGATCCCGAATCAAAGCTCTTCCACGTCCCCAACGTCAAGTGGACTGCTTTGCAAGCTGAGTCCATGGGCGTTCCGCAACTCTTAGTGGAGGCGCCCGCGTATCTGGAGTACGACGTCCTGTACAAAACGTTGGCTACATTAAGAGAGCGGCTCGGAATAGAGGGCGTGGTCGCGGGCGTCATAGCAAGCAATTACCAGAAGAGGATCCTGCAGGAGGTCTGCCAAAAGGTTGGGCTAGAGCTCATAGTCCCATTGTGGGGGCGAGATCAATTCGATGTTCTCAGTCAAATTATTGAGGAGGGCCTCGTGGCGATCGTCGTTGGAGTCTACGCTGAAGGCCTAACCCAACGATGGTTGGGCAGAGAAGTGGACCGAGAGTTCCTCGAGCACCTGAAGAAGTTGTCGAGAACTTGGGGGGTGAACCCGTGTGGAGAGGGAGGAGAATACGAGACCTTCGTCGTGGATTCCCCCTTCTTCGCGAAGAGGATAAAAGTAGTGAGCTACGAGGTATCCTGGCACAGGAACTGGGGCGAGCTAACAATTTTAGAAGCCGTGTTAATCGAGAAGTGCTGAAGACATGTCGGTCGTTGCTTCTCTGATGAAGATGCTTAAAGACCATGACTACAAG
>JAAOZJ010000109.1 GCA_011605835.1 Thermoproteota archaeon | reverse complement strand
TACTGTAGTTAGTCACACCAAGAGAGCTAACCTCGACGGGGAAGCCGAGGCGGTGGATGATGTCTCTGACGCCGCCTTAAAACTATTTCTACCACACTGATCGCTAGTGACCCGGTGAAGGCAATTGTTCTTGGCATTGGACATAGGGGGCGCCAACATTAAGGTGTCGTTGCTCGAAGTCGATGATGCCTTTGTCTTGAAGTCCGCTAAATTGCATTACCCCCTCTGGGTTAGAGGCGTGGATGGGCTTTCCAAGGCCATAGAGCATGCCGTGGCCTTATTGAGTTGTGATCCCAAGTCCGCAAGCAGCATTGCCTTGACCATGACCGCCGAGCTCTCCGACGTGTTTAGAGACAAGAAAGAAGGCGTCAACGCTGTTTTGCATAAAGCGAGAGAGGTATTTAAGGACTTTAAGGTAGTGGCCAACGACGGATCGTTGCTCAGCCCTCGTGAAGCTGCTGACCGCTACATGAGCGTGGCGGCCGCCAATTGGTGGTGCGTCGGCTGGCTCGCCTCTTTCTTTGAGAAAAACTGCATAGTCGTGGACGTGGGGAGCACGACGACCACGGTAACGCCCGTCGTAGAGGGGAGGGTCGCGGCGCGGGGCTTCAACGACGTCGAAAAGATGGCCTTGGGCGAGATAATCTACGTCGGTGCCCTTAGGACCCCGATATCGTCTGTCGTCCCTGCAGTCCCGATCAATGGGCTGTGGTGCAGGACGTCCTCCGAATACTTCGCCAACGTCGGTGACGCAAACTTGGTGCTCGGCCTACTAAAGGAAGAAGAGTACGACGTGGCCACCCCCGATGGAAGGGGCAAGAGCGCGAGGGAGTGCCATGAAAGGCTTTCGAGAGTCGTTTGTGGCGACGGCAATATGCTGAAGCCCCTCCAGACTAAGCTCATGGCTCGTTTTGTGTACGAGAAGGTCGTGGAGAGGATCGTCGAGGGTATTTTGCAAGTGCTGAGCAGGCTGGCCCTAGAGGATCGTTGTCCAGACGTAGGCTTTGCAGCTGGCTTGGGGGACTTCATAGCGTTGAGCGCCATAGAGAGAGCAGGCCTTCGAGGGATATCGTTTAGGAACATATTGGGCAGGGACAACAGCGTGGCGCTCACCTCCGCTTCCCTCGCCACGTACTTGGCCCACAGCATGGGGGTCGACGTCGAGAGATGGATCTCGTCGTTAAGATAGGAGGCTCCCTCTGCAAATACCCTAAAGAGCTTAGAGAGCTGTGCCGAGGGCTATCAGAGTGGCTCAGGGGCGAAAACTGCATAGTCACCCCTGGAGGAGGGCCCTTCGCAGACGTGGTGAGACAAGTACAAAGGGTCTACGCCCTTTCAGATGACTCAGCCCATGAAATGGCCTTACTGGCCGTCGATCAATACGGGCTTATGCTGAGTGAGCTGATAGAGGGATCGGTACCGGTTAGGACGTTAGCGGAAGCCAAGAAGCTGTCGGGCCGTGCCATTCCAGTGCTCTTGCCCAGCAACTTGATAATGAGCTCGGACTCGCTAGAGCACTCTTGGGACGCTGGCTCCGATTGCATCGCGGCCGTAGTCGCTAAGGAGTGCGGTGCCAAGAGGCTCGTGCTCGTCAAGGACGTCGACGGAATACACGATCCGGAGGATCCGTCTAAGATCCTTCGAAGAGTGCCCCTGAGCTCGCTCGAGTCCATGAGGGCCTGCCTTGATGTAGCGCTGGCGCGCATCCTCAAGGACTCCGGCTTAGAGTGCGTGGTCGTAAACGGTCTAGTACCTCAGAGGGTGAGGGCCGTGATTAAAGGTTCCGATGCTGTTTGCACGATTATCACGACGACTTAAAAACCGCTAAGGACAAAGTTCCGAGAATCTCTCTCGGCAGTCTCGACCATCGTTGACAGTCCAGCCAGGCCTATAGGCGTCCAACAAGAGCCTTACGTTGTCCCTCGTGACCCTGCCTTTGACCCTATCGCCATTACAGGCAGCGCCCCTAAAGCCCACGACGTCTGGCTCCACTTCACGTACCACTTTGGCATGTCTAAGTTGTAGCGACCCCGCTAAGGCGAAGAGCATCCCCCTATCATGAGCGCATCTCTTGATCTCTAAGATCTCGGCCAGGCTTAAGTGGTCGAAGGTGGACCTCCCATTCTTTATGAGCGTATCTATCATAAACACATCGTAGTCGGATCGGTAGGCGACCTCTAAAACCTCTAGAGGGCTTAAGCACCTGGCCATCCTGTAGTCAGCATAAGCGACTGCGACGAGTTTTAAGTCCCTAACGTTGCCCCTAAGATCCTTGTACGCCTTCACGGCATCGTCATTGTCGAGCCCCAAGCTTCCGATCTTAACGTAGTCCACAGCCATCTTCTCGGCTGTGAACGCCAACTCCAGCACAGCCTTGTCTCTGGGGTCGTCACCTAGCGCTACGCTCGTTGCAACGTTATCGCATGCGGCGTCACGTATGGCTCGAAGTATTGATGCCAGGAGGAGCGCGCCAGGCGCGCCGAGAGAGCCCTTGGAGGGATCCTTGACGTCGACTATGTCAGCTCCTCCTCTAACGGCTTCAATAGCCTCGTCAGGGTCCACAACGCTTATCAGTATCCTCATCGTTTTCGAGCCCGTGCAAAACTTCTTTTGTGCTAGCCTCATAAGCTTTAATGGAGAAGAGGCCCTGGCGGTGAGGAGAGTTTGTCGAGCTGGAAGGACGAGATCTTGAAGTTCGTGAACCAAGGCAAGGGCTTTGAGGTCCTCTGCGAGGGGGATCAAGTTAAGGTATTGGAGGCCAAGGGGGTGTCGAAGGTGTCCATAAACCTGAAGGAGATAAAGGGGGTCAGGAGGGGCAAGCCCAAGCCGCCATCGGCCAAGCTCAGGGACCTTGTAGTGAGGTTAGCCTCGAAGCTTATCGAGTCGAAGAAGAACTTCAAGGTTACCTTCGGGCAAGGGGACTTCACATTGAGGTTCGACTTGGATCACTACGTCAGGGTCGACCCGACCTCGTCGAGCGTCGTCGGCTTCAAGAGCCTAGGGGAAGATCCCTTGAACATCATAGCCGACATACTCGAAGAACACGGCGAGGTTAAGATCCTCAGGCCGTTGAAGTAGCGGGTCATGCGAAACCTCCTTCATCACGACTCAGGACAAGGACTCCTAATCATCCCCACAATAATAGTGTCGAGCCCTGAAATAAAGTATCGTCGCCTTCCCGTA
>JAAOZJ010000116.1 GCA_011605835.1 Thermoproteota archaeon | reverse complement strand
GAGGGTCAGGATACCTGATAGCGTCCACATAGAAATAGAGCTTATATGAGGTCATAGTAGGCCTTCGTCGTTTTTGAGTTCTCTTAGTCCGCTCACATTTAAAGCCCTAAGTAAAGCTATCCAACCCTCGTCGTAAGGGCTCGCGTTCACAAGCCACGGCTCTCTTATAAGCCTAGAATTTACCTCCACAATTTCGCAGTCTATCGGGGAGGGTACTGCCACCACGGCCTTTATCGATTCCAGCCAAGCTATGGGACGGCCCTTCTCCACGAACTCGTCGCTCGAAAATTCTACGTTAATGATCGTTCCTAGTTGCTTTTGCAGGCAATCCGTCACGCCTACTACGACCGTGTCGTTATGGATCCTAACCCAAACATGCTTCTTGGAGTATAGCGGGGTTATGGACGTCCTGTGCTCCGCGTTTCCCATAGCCTATTCTACCACTTCTTCAGCTCCCGGACCTCTATCGATACGGGATTCTGGCTGAGAGTCGAAGAACACCTAGGGCACTTCCCATC
Source organism: Thermoproteota archaeon (assembly GCA_011605835.1). GTDB lineage: Archaea > Thermoproteota > Methanomethylicia > Nezhaarchaeales > WYZ-LMO8 > WYZ-LMO8. The sequence continues at coordinate 4,757 of JAAOZJ010000116.1, read as the reverse complement.
GAACTTCCTGACTACATCCCTCGGCGGGATTAAGTCGTTGCCCTTGTAGAGCACGTAGCCGCACTTCGCGCACTTTATTATCTCGGGCAAACCCAACACCGTACTCTTAGCCGAGCGCTTACTCATAAGCGTTCATCTTCCGTTAGAAGATGGCGAGACTAAACCATTACTCGTAGTCCGAGGGATCCCTGATACCATCTTCGGTTATTTCAAACACGACTTCGCCCTCTGGCAGGTAGGGAGAGTCGACTAACCTTGCGACCCGCTTAGAACCTCTAAGCTTTCTCAAGAAGACCCTCGCTCCTGGCACGTGGAATAGGACATGTCCTCCGACGGCGGCTATGGGATCGCCGAAGACGACGTCTGGTCGAGCCATGACTTGATTGGTCACGACAACCGCTATTTCGTAAGTGTAGGCTAGCCTAGAGAGAGAGTGCAAGTGCTTATTGAGCTTTTGCTGCCTCATGACTAGAGTCTCCCTCCCAGGGTACTCTGCTCTGAAAAAGCCAGTCACGCTATCCACGACTAAGAGCTTCACGTTCTTTTCGCCTATTATGTCTTTCACTTGGTCGACTATGAGCATTTGATGATCCGAATTGTACGCCCTAGCTACTATCACGTTTTTGAGCGCTCTTTGAGGATCCAGTCCGAGCGCTCGGCTCATGGAGACTATTCTCTCAGGCCTGAAGGTGCCCTCGCAGTCGACATACACGGCCGAGCCCTCTAGCCCTCCTCCGTCTCTTGGGAGCTGAACGTTTACGCATAGCTGGTGACATATCTGGGTCTTACCGGACCCGTATTCTCCGTAAAACTCGGTTATTATTTGGGTCTCGACGCCACCCCCCAGCAACTTATCTAAGTTCTTGCTACCCGTGGTTATCCTCGCGACCCTCATCCTCTTCTCATATAGTTCGTCTGCCGTCTTAAAGCCTAAGTCCAGTGCCTCACGGGCCGCACTTATTATCTTCTGGCTTGCTGACAGAGAGAGGCCAGTGATCGAGGCTATCTCTTGAGGAAGTGCCGCCGCGAGGGCCTCGATAGTGCCGAACCCGGCCACCGCTAGCCTGTCAGCTATGGCTGAGCTCACCCCTGGAAGGTCCGTCAGCCCCCTCGGCCTCTTCGGCTTCTCCGACATCTCTCCACACTTCACTTAAGCTAACTCGGACCAGGATAAAGAGTTTTAAAGGCGAGTCGATTGAGGGGCGGGCCTTAGACCGTGAGCCTCGAAGTTTACAATTGAAAGTCTCGCTCTTTAGTACGGGGATGAAGAGAAGAGCTTTATTTAATAGCTCTTGGTGATGAACATCAAAGTCTTCAAGCTATTGGCGATGATGAGTAGTTCATCCATAGCCCGAGCCCGATTGAGATGGAGGTAATGGGCAGGGGTTTGGGATTAAATCCCCGAAACGGGAAGATGTAATCCCGAACCTCCCTGCGCCAGGGGAACCCGCCCTTTAGGGCGGGGGAGGCCAGGTCGTCGACCGTTTTTTACCCACATTCAACTGTACATATCGCGAAGTCCCTAGATGTTAAAAGGGTCTTTGCCTTATTTTGAGGAGGTAAGCAATGTAATTGCTTGAGACATGTAGGATCGGGGTTGCTATCAGTATTACGGCAAGCTGATCTGATGTAGCCACGAAGCCAGCGAGATAGCTAAACAGTAAGGCCATTAATATGAAAAGGTATTGATCAAGGAGGGGGGCAGGCTCGCCCTGAGTTATGTCGAGCCTGCGTTTTATGAAGGAACCTAATGCATCACCAGTCATGGCCCCTAAGCCCATTAAGAGACCTCTAGATGAGTTGCCCAAGAAGAAGCCTGTGACCAACCCAGCTAAGACCCCAACCACGAAGCCCTCTACAGATTTATTGTCCCCGAGGATCCTCTTCCCGTCGACCCAGTTTCTACCCATGTCCAACGGCCTCCTCTTATGAATTATCCTAGATAAGATGAGAGGCACCATGTTGGCTATATAAGCTGGCAGAGCGAAGGATATCGCGCTGACTACTACCTCAAGGCCGTAGGCAAGATCCATTCAATCAACCTCCTCTAGAAAGCCGTCTACGACTCGAGTCGTGACTTCGACCCTAGACTCTTGACCGTGGATCTTTAAAAGGGATATTTTCCTTTGGTGAGGGAGGTCGGTCTTCGCCACTGAGACTATGTTGTCCGACCAGTAAGTCAGTACGTTCGATGCCACGAGGTCTTCGAGAATCTCCTCGTCGGTTGCGGGACTCCTCAAGCGGCTCGTCAACACTACCCACTCCCCATAGTCAATTGCATGCTTCTTCAAAATTGCGGCTATCTGGTTCAACTTCTTGTTGTGGAGGACTGCTTCGCGCTTGTTCTCTACCTTGATAGATCTGTAAGGGGCTGTGAACGTGTCAAAGATTACTAGGTCGTAGTTTAAGAGAGCGAGCTCCATCCTTCTCACGACATTAATCAAGCCCTCTAAGCTTTTTAAGTGAAGGACGTAGAATTTCGATGAGAGGTCGTCTAATGGCGCTCCTCGTTTTCTTGCCAGTAACTCGAGGCGCGGATAAGGAAAGAGGCCGTCAGAGTACACGTAGAGTACTCTGAGGCCCTCGTGACAGCCCTTCGATGCTAGCTGCAAGGTTAATGCAGTCTTGCCCGAGCCGGGTTCGCCACAAAATAAGGTCAGCTCGCCTCTTCGTAGCCCGCCCCCTAGAGCTTCATCGATTCTTGGTAAACCCAATTTAAGCCTTATGAGGAGCACCTCTGGTGGATGTTGTGGTTATCGGAGATAAAGCTTAGAATTGGGCGAAATTAAAGGCTGTGGTAAGGGTCTCGCGGAGTTCGAGTCGTTATGAAGAAGATTAGAGAGAAACAAGGGACCGTATTAAAGATCGACGGACCTGCGAGTATGAGGGTGCTGGAGGGTGCTATATCAATATTGGGCTCAGTAATCAGGTCCAGGGAACAAGTCGTAGTGCCTAGATATAAGTCGCTTGTCGTTGAGTTCGTCGAAGATTCGACAATAGAGCTTCGCCTAGGCAACGATGCCAAAGTTGAAGCTTCGTCAGAGACCGTGATCCCGACAGAGTGGGTCGTGGCCGTCGAATCGATGCTTTCTCAAAGCTCTAAACCTTTGAGCTGCATAGTCCTAGGCGACGTCGACAGCGGCAAGACAGCCTTCTGCACGTACCTCGCTAATTGTGCACTAAGCAAGGGTTTTAAGGTCGGGATAATAGACAAAGACCCGGGGCAGACCGAAATATCGGTGCCGACGACTATAGGGCTAGGCATAGTCGAGAAGCCGGTGCACTCCCTTGAGAGCGTAAAGACGTTCTCAGCCCGCTTTGTGGGCTCGGTGTCTCCAGCGAGCGTAATACAGCGAATCGTGGTCGCTACTAAGGAGCTATACGATGAAGCTCTAAAAAGGGGGTGCGACTTAATAATCATCAATACCAGTGGCTGGATTAACGGTCGAGGAGCTCGCGAGCTGAAGTATAACGTCATCGCTACGATACATCCAAACTACCTAGTCCTTATTCAGAGGGCCAACGAGGTGGAGCACCTAATTAAGCCCTTCGAGAAGAGCGACATCAAGGTGATCAGAGTACAACCATCGCCAGCGGTAAAGCTCAAGACTAGGGAGGAGAGGAAAGCGAGGAGGGAATCCGTCTACAGAAACTACTTCGCAAACGCCAAGGTCAGAAAAGTCAGCCTAACAAGTGCAAGGCTCATGTACTCTTTGTTCGCAACGGGGACCGTGCTAAGTGAGGAAGAACTAGAGAGGTACGGCAGAGAATTAGCGTTAAATCTGATCTACGGTGAAGAGGGTAGGGACTCCTTATTTCTCGTGAGCAGGGAACCCTTAGGAAGCAAGCTCAAGATGGAGGAGGAAGTGGCGAAGAAGTACGGGAAGGAAGAAGTGGTACTAACGTGGCCCGGGGAAGAAAGGGGGCTCATCGTTGGCCTTCTGGGCACAGATCTCTCGTACTTGGGACTTGGGCTAATTCGCGAGATAGATTACTCAAAGAGGGTCGTAGAGCTCCTGACGCCGGTCGAGGACGCGATAGGCGTGATCCAAGTTGGCTTAATTAAGCTTGATGAAGATTTTAGAGAGATTGCGAAGTACGATCGGACACCTTTATAAAAGGCTTTCTCACAGCTTATCCAGGTCATCGAGATGGACGACCACCTCTTCGTAACTGTCGTTGGCTATGACAAGCCAGGGATAGTCGCTGGCATAACTTCGGCCGTGGCCGAGGTCAACGGTAACATAAAGTCCATCAGGGCCTCCACGTTGTCTGACCTCTTCGTCATGAGCATGGTAGTGGACATCAGCAGGATAAGTTGTAGCAAAGAGGAGCTCATCAAGAAGTTGAAGGAGAGGGCGTTAGAAATGGGTATCGGTATAGCGATAGAAGACGAAGAAGGCAGGTCCAAGGCCAAGAAGCTCATAGCTTTCGACATGGACGGCACGATCTTAGAAGCAGAAGCGATAGATGAAATAGCCAAGTGTGCTGGGGTTCAGGAGAGAGTTGCGGAGCTAACCAGAAGAGCCATGAACGGGGAGGTAGATTTCGAGTACGCATTGAGGGAAAGGGTGAGGCTTCTGAAGGGCCTCCCTATTAAGGTTATAGAGGAGGTAGCTGAAAAGCTCCCCATCTCGAAGGGGGCCGAAGAGGTCGTCAAGACGTTGAAGAGCATGGGCTTCATAACTGTGCTGATAACGGGCGGATTTGACGTAGTGGCGAAGAAGGTGGCGGAGCGCTTGGGCTTCGACTACTGG
>JAAOZJ010000120.1 GCA_011605835.1 Thermoproteota archaeon | reverse complement strand
CGTAGCGCTCCGCTAAGCTTAAAGGAACATCGCTCAACAGCACTTTTCTGAGCTCATCTATGGGGACGGAGCCCTTATCAGCCCTTTGGATTATCGTAGCTCTAACATATATCGTGACGATGCTTTGGCCCTTTACAATATTGGGGAAGTCGAAGACCAAGATAGCATTTCCTTGCTCGTCGGAGACTAAGGATCCTCGATATTCTACGTTATCGATCACACCCTTAGCCTCTTCAATGAAGACGTATTGCTTAGTGGTATTGGGAAAGATCATCATTCGATTGACCTCTCCGAGGCCGCTGATATCGCCTTGCACTACAAACGTAAAGTTGCACGAATACGCGTAGCGAGCGATCACAGGACTGAAGGCGGAGTTAGGGATTGCGCCATAGACGAGGCTTACGATCACGAATGCGACGATCACCCCGAGGCCTATGGTCCTTCGGAACATCGGCTTCGCTCTCCTTCTACTCTCGTGTCCTTAAACCTTTTCTTCTCTGTCCTCCTACAAATTCAGGGAGCGTGGAGACGTTTTGACGATCAAGGTGGGTTGCTGTGGGTGGGCAGTTAGAGGTGGCATGAAGAAGTACTTTGAGGTCTTTGACATCATAGAGCTACAGTCCACGTTTTACAAGCTTCCATCGATAGAGACCGCTAAGAGATGGCGTGATGAGGCCCCTCCTGACTTCACCTACACTATGAAGGCTTGGCAGGCGATAACGCACCCACCCTCGAGCCCTACTTGGAGGAAAAGCGGCCTTAAAGTGCCGAGTGAAAGCCAAGAGAAGTACGGCCACTTGAAGCCCACAAAGGAGAACTATGAGGCATGGGAGAGGACCTTGGAGATAGCCAAGGCACTTAGGTGCCCTGTGCTAGTATTACAGATGCCACCATCGTTTGTGAAGTCCTCTGAGAACGTATCTAACATTAAGACGTTCCTGAACACGATTGAGAGACCACAAGGGCTAGTCATAGGGATAGAGTTCAGACACGACAGTTGGGATATTGGCACTATAAGAGAGTTATGCGAAGAGCTGAACCTGATCCATATAGTCGATCCCTTTAAACAAGACCTCGCGACGACCTTTGGTCAAGTGATATATTATAGGCTTCACGGGCTAGGAAAGAGAGCCTACGTCTACGACTATAGTGATGAAGAGCTCAAGCAATTGTATGAGAAGTGGGTGAGGCCCTATGAAAAGGAGAAGACCGTCTACGTCCTCTTCAACAACACCAACATGGCCAACGACGCTCTAGACTTCAAGAAGATCTTGGCTATTTGAGGAACATCTCCTCATATTTCTTCAAGTAGCTCACGGACCTCTTGACGTCAATGAACATCTCGTGCGCTCGCTTGACGTCCTCGCTCGTTACTACATCTCTCCCTTGGTACTTGGCTATCTCGAGCGACGGTGCAAGAAGCTGAACTGCATACCTTAAGGAGGTCTCTGTGCCTATCTTCGTCAAGGCTTCTAAGGCATCGTCGCTCAACTTCACGTTCTCCTCTTTCGCCCTGACCTTCAATATCTCCCGTATCTCGTCCTCAGTATAGGGCTTCATCTTTATTATCAGCAACCTGTCGAGGAGGTCCAGCGGTACTCCGTGGGGTGCCTCTATGTCGGTGCCCCTTATCTTGGCCATGCCTCTGTTCGTCGCCAGCACTATTATCGGCGCTAGCTCGCTCTCCATAGCTCTGCCGAGATACGCGAATGCCTCTAGGTCGAGCATGTGGACATCGTCGATAAACAGGACTCCAGGGATGATCTCAGCCCTCCCCTCATCGACCCACTCCTTGACCATCTTGTCGACCCTCTGCCTGTCCTCAGGCGGTATTTCCTTCTCCTCCCTCCCCCCAAACAAGAGGCTGAAGATGCTCGAGCTGGCGCTCCGGGCGTAGCTGACGTCAAGCTGGTGCAGGGTGACCGTGTGGATGAACTCCTTCTCGTTGGATATGGGCCCGCTGGGCAGGGGGACCTTCTGTGAGACCTCTATGTCGTACTTGTACTCCGAGGGCGCCTCCTCGCACCTGCCCAGCCTAGTAACTCGCCCAGTCTCGGCGTCGATCCATATGACGTCCCCTACTTGGACCCCCCTAGCTATGAGCTCCATGGCGACGGTCTCGTCGACGTTGAAGGTCTTCTCCTCCATCTTGGTCCTCAGCTTTATTTTAGCGCCCACGGGCACTTGCTGATAAGGATTGTACGGGTGCTTGCCCATCTTGACGTCAAGCTCGGTCACCATCCCCTCGTAGACCCTCCTCGTCTCTCTGATGCGGACGCCTATGGCCTTCCTTAGCGCTTGCATTATGAACTCGGACTTCTTCAGCTCGGTCGAGTAGACCTCTGACGCCGATATGGCGATGAAGGGGACGTCCTCTCCCAGCTCTTTAGCTATAGCGGAGGCGAGGGCCGTCTTTCCTGAGCCCGGAGGCCCCACGAGCAGGATCCCTCGCCCAGCCATCTTGCCCCTCTTGACCATGTCGACGACTACGGCCGCAGCCTCCCTAGCCTCGACCTGCCCGACCATGCCGTCGGCCACCGGAAGAGCCTTGCCGTCTCGCACTCCAAGGCCCTTTATATGGCTGTGGGCGCCCACCCTTTCGAAGCGGCCTGCCGGCACGATTCTAGAGGACATCGCCATCCACCCAGGGGCCCAGGAGAGTTACTGAGGGGTCCGTTTGTCCTTAGATGCTCATTCTCATTAACTTATCTCCATTCGTCGCACCTAGGGACTTCCACCTCGCCCACGGAGACTTGTATCTCTGTGGGGTCATGGGCGGCCGTCGAGCCGAACGGGGCACGGCCCCCATCTACCTTCAACCCGCCTAGGCTTGGAGTATTGCCCCCATTCGCCTAAGCGAGCCCTGAGCTAATGAACAGGATCAAAGCTTATAAACCTAGCTTCTAAACATCAACTGCAAAACAGCCCGTTAAAATGATATCGAGAGCATCGGAAAGGGAGCTGACGCTTCTCTTGAGCGTGACTCCGCTCCTGGCGACGTGTATCGCGGGTATGCCCACGCTCAGGGGACCCAATACGTCATTCTCGACGCTGTCCCCAACGAAGACCGCGTTAGAGGCTCGCGCCTTCTCGAGGGCTTTCAAGTAGACCAAGGGGTGTGGCTTGCGAAGGCCCAATCGAGCCGAGGTCACCACTCCGTCAACGTAGTCGCTTAATCCCAGCCTATCAAGGGAGTCCACGGCCATGTCGTGCTCGGGGATGTTCGAGACGACCACCACGACGAAGCCAGAGCCCTTTAGCTCCTCCAAAAAGGGGCGCGCATCGTCGTAGGCCTTGCGCTCCTGCACGTAGAGCTTAAGCAAGACCTCTTTCAAGTCCTTCATCAATTGGCCATCCGTTATCGAGACCTCCTTTAAAGCCAGCCTAATGGTCGTGTCCAAGCCGACCTCTATCAACAACCCCCTCTTGATTGCCTTGAGCCCTCCATAGACCTCGCGAAACGAGCCCCTTAGCTTAGCAATCGAAGAGTCGTCGAGCCTAGACCTTATCTCGTCACTTTGAAGCGCTTCGTCGAAGACCTCCCTGATGCTTGGACCATATATCAAGGTCCCGCCCAAGTCGACGAGCACGCATCTCCGCATGTCCACGACCCTTAACTCTGTCAGCCCTGCGCGGGCTCTTCATCTTGCGAATCCGCCCTTTTGAACGTCATCATCGAGGTGCCCCTCACGCTAAACACTTAAGCATCAGCTTTAAAGTTTCACCAGTAGGTGTCATTTTTGCAGACCATTAGGAGGCTTGCCTCTCTCGAGCCCAAGTGTGCGCTGGCGATAGGAGGCCTCGACCCGATCACGGGGGCAGGCCTCTACTCGGACGTGAAGACTTTTAGCGTGATGAAGGTCTTGCCGCTGGCTCTTGCGACGTGCCTCGTGATAGAGAATTCCAGCGGGGTCAAGGGCGTGGTGCCCCTCGCCCACGAGCTAGTACGCCTTCAGCTAAAGGAGATACTTGAAGATTGCCATCCCAAAGCCATCAAGATAGGCATGGTTTACAGCGGCGACGTCGTCGAGCTCTTGGCCGAGGAGCTCCCAAGAGAGCCGCCAGTGGTATTAGACCCGATACTCAAGAGCTGGGATGGAAAGGATCTGATAACGGCTGAGGGCCTTAAATCGCTCATCGAGTTGTTGATCCCTAGATCGACGGTGGTGACCCCCAACGCCTTGGAGGCCAGCACGTTGAGCGGGGTCGACGTACGCGACGTCGATTCGGCCAAGGAGGCGGCAAGGAGGATAGCCGACTTGGGGGCTAAGTGCGTCGTGGTAAAGGGAGGCCACGCGACATCTCAAAAGGCCGTCGACGTCCTTTTCTACCAAGGAGAGTTCTTAGTAGTGGAGAAGGAGCGATTGTTCGAAGAGCCCTTCCACGGGTTAGGCTGCATCTTCGCCGCTTCCTTCGCGGCTCTCCTAGCCCACGGCGTGGAGGTCCCCGAGGCCTTTGTGCAAGCCTCGCACTTCGTCGCCCATGCCATGAGGGGGTCCTACAGGCTGAGGGGGAGGGCTAGGATAGCGAACCCGCTGGAGCTCTACTACAAGTCCCTAGACGTCGTTAGAGTCATCGACGTAATGTACAGGGCTTTAGAGCTCATAGAGTCGATGAAGGGACTCGAGGAGCTGGCTCCCGAGGTCGGCGCGAACTTAGTCATGTGTGTCAGGAACCCAGAGTCCCTCGAAGACGTCTGCGGCATAGAGGGGAGGCTGAGGCCCGTCAGAGGGTTCCTGAGGGCTCAAGGCCAGATAAAGTTCGGAGGGTCGAGGCACTTGGGGAACATGCTTCTAGAGGTCAATAGGAGATGGCCCTCCATAAGGGCCTGCATGAACATAAAGTACTCCGAAAACTTGCTGAGGGCTTTGAGGGAGCTAGGCTTTAGGACGACGTCTTTCGACAGGACCAAGGAGCCCTTAGAGGTGAAGTTGAAGGAGGGGATGAGCTTAAAGTGGGGGGCCCGAGAAGCGATGAAGGGCTTGACAGAGGAGCCCGACGCGATATACGACCTCGGCGACTGGGGGAAGGAACCCATGATAAGGATATTCGGGAGGGACGCCTTAGACGTCGCCAAGAAGGTGGAGCTCATAGTCTCCAAGTTGAAGGAGCTCGATCGATCACAAGAAGCCTCGAGAGGCTAGAATCCTTCTAAGGGCAGGGTCCTTGGAGGCTAAGGTCACGAGGGCCTCTTCGATGCTCTCGTCGGGCCTGACCTCGTACTTCAAGTAAATGCCAGTCCTGCCGACCTCATCCCTCCGCGTCAGAACTTTAACTCTCTCTTGGACGACGTCTATGCTGACGCCGACCTTAGAGGCTGCGTAGGCCTCTCTACCTATTATGGGCTCTTCGTAGTGCCCTCGAGGCGTGGGCTCTATGAGCTTCAACCTCTTATCTATCCCGCAGACCCTCTTGTCCTCCTTCAGCTCGGCCAGCGTCACCTCGCCCCCGAACTTGTAGAACTCCCTCTCGTGCCGCGTGAGGTTGGTTAGGGGGAACGTTATGACCGTCCTCTCATCTATGTACAGGTGGGCTTTTACCGTGTGGGCTGGCGTTGCTTGGGTTATCAATCGCCTGACCGGCCTCACCCCCAGCTCGTCTATGATGATTTCGATGCGATACGAGGGCACCACGTAGGGCACCACGATGTCGATGTCGCTCGTGGGGCTCACGTCCCCCCTAGCTATGCTGCCGTGCACTATCGGGCTGAGCTCCAAGGACTCCAGCCTTTCCATTATCTCTGCTGCTTTGGCCCGGAGCTCGGACAGTAGCCTCCACCGTTGCTCGTCGTATATCACCTCGATCCTGTCGCCCACCTTGACCGGCTTCTTCCTCCTGCTCACAAGTCCCTTCATGATCGGCAAGCTATAATAACTTAGCTACGCCTCTCGATTAGCGGGCGCATGACTTTGCAACAGAGGAAGTTCGTCGAGGTTCCCACGGACTGGCCCCTCATCGGTTGCATAGCTTTCGGAGTCATAGACCGAGGCACGAACCTGATACAGGTGAGGCCCTCGTCGTCTTGCCCCCTCTCGTGCATCTTCTGCTCCACGGACGCTGGCCCCTCCTCAAGGAACAGGCAGGCAGAGTACGTCGTCGACCTCGACCACATAGTCGAGTGGTTCAAGATAGTAGCCAAGATCAAGAGGTCGAAGAGCTTGGAGGCACACATCGACACGGTCGGAGATCCCTTGACTTACCCCAAGATAGTCGACTTGGTCCACAGGTTATCGGAGATTCCGAGGGTCAGCGTGATATCCCTGCAAACTCACGGCTCCCTCCTCTCCTACAAGGTGATAAGCAATTTGGAGGCGGCTGGCCTCTCGAGGATTAACCTTTCGATAGACGCCCTAGACCCCCAGCTGGCCAAGAGGTTGGCGGGCACTCAGAACTACGACTTGGAGCACGTGTTGAAGATGGCCGAGGCCATCTCGAACAGCAGGATAGATCTGCTGATAGCGCCCGTCTGGGTCCCCGGCCTCAACGACCAAGAGATACCGAAGATAATCAAGCTCGCCTTGAGTATAGGGGCTGGCAAGCGCTGGCCTCCCTTGGGCATACAGAAGTACGTCGTCCACAGATATGGAAGGAAGCCCAAGGGGGTGAAGCCCATGACGTGGTACAAGTTCTACAAGGAGCTCCGCATGCTCGAGGAGCGCTTTAAGGTTAGGCTGGTGCTGAAGCCCGATGACTTCGGGATAGTTAAGGACGCCAAGATGCCGCTGAGGTTCAGGAAGGGCGAGAAGGTGCGCGTTCGGGTGGTTGGCGTTGGTTGGCTCCGAGGGGAGAAGCTGGCCGTGGACCTTCGCCGAGAGCGCATGGTGACTCTGGTGAACGCCTCCCACGCCGAGGTGGGGTCCACAGTATCTGCTAGAATCCTGGCCTGCAAGGACAACATCTACGTGGCTGAGCCGCTATGACCACGAACCGAGGGCACGTGACGATAAGGAGGGCTCTCTTCTCGGACTTCGACAAGATAGTCGAGGTGGAGGCCTCGAGCTTTAAGAGACCTTATCCCCCAACCCTCCTCTTCTCGCTTTTGCGCCTGCACGGCGACATGTTCTACGTAGCCCTAGCAGACGACGAGACCGTGGGCTACGTCGTGGGCGCCAAGCGGCGTGACGGTAGCGGGCACGTGATATCCATAGCGGTGAGGCCAGAGTGGAGGAGGAGAGGCATAGGGACTAAGCTGATGGAAGCATTGCTAGACGACTTCAAGAAGAGAGGGTTGAGGAAGGTCGTCTTGGAGGTCGCCGTCTCCAATCGAGAAGCCATAGCCTTCTATGAGCACTTGGGGTTCAAGACAACGGCGTTGCTCAAGGGCTACTACCCTTGGGGGGAGGACGCCTACTTCATGACCAAGGAGCTCTGAAGTGCCGACTACGGTAAGCTTATCCAGAAGTTGCGCGCTAGCTCTAATGGGAGCTGGCTCGATGCCTCAAAAGTTGCTGTTCTGGCTTCTCGACATAAACTACGACGTAGAGGGCAGAACCCCGGTCATCAAGATGTGGGGTATAGCAGAGGATGGAAGGCGAGTTTTGGTAAAGGACTATGACTTCAGGCCCTACTTCTACGTGCTACCCAAGAGCAAGGTCGAAGTATCGAAAGCGATGAAGGACATCAAGTTCATAGAGGACCCCTCGGAGCCGATAATATCCGTGGAGGAGGTGGATAAGAAGTACTTCGGCAAGCCAGTCAAGGCAATCAAGGTCACCTGCCTCTTGCCGGAGTCCGTGCCCACATACAGGGAGAAGGCGGCCAAGCTGGACTGGGTAGAGGAGGTCCTCGAAGCCGACGTCAGGTTTTACATGAGGTACATGATAGACAACGGGATAAACCCCTGCGACTGGCACGAGGTGGAGGTCGAAGAGGAGGGAGTAGCGGGAGAACTCAAAGTCGACGCGGTCTATAGGGCGCTTACGAGGCCCAAGCCCTACCCCAAAGACGAGATACCAAAGCTGAGGGTCCTAGCCTTTGACATAGAGTGTTACAACAAGGCTGGATCTCCCGTTCCTCAACGGGACCCGATCATAATAATCTCCTTGGCCTCCGAAGAGGGGACGAAGGTCTTGACCGCCGAGGGCTACGACGACTCCAAGATCTTGAAGGAGTTCGCCGACTACATACAAAGATATGACCCCGACATCATAGTCGGCTATAACAGCAATCACTTCGACTGGCCGTACATACAGGCTAGGGCCAAGCTCCACGGGATAAAGCTGAAGGTGAGCCGTGACTTCGCGGAACCCCATCAAAGCGTCTATGGGCACGTATCAGTGGTGGGCAGAGCGAACGTCGACTTATACGACTACGCCGAGGACCTACCGGAGGTCAAGATCAAGACGCTTGAAAATGTGGCGGACTACCTAGGCGTCCTGCCGAAGGACAAGAGGACCATGATAGACTACCTCGACATAGCCGAGTTCTGGGACGACCTCTCGAAGCGAGAGGCGTTGAAGAAGTACGCCGAGGAGGACGCGACCTCTGCCTACGGCATCGCGATGGAGGTGTTGCCATTCGCCATGCAACTTTCAAGGCTCACGGGCGTGCCGCTGGACCAAGTGCTGGCAGCCTCTGTGGGCTTCAGGGTTGAGTGGTACTTGATGAGGGTGGCGTTCAGCGAAGGCGAGCTCGTGCCGAATAGGGTGGAGAGGAAGTACGAGCCCTACAAGGGGGCCTTGGTCCTGAAGCCCAAGGAGGGGCTCCACGAGAACATAGCGGTCCTAGACTTCTCGGCCATGTACCCCCACTTGATGATAAAGTACAACATAGGCTTTGACACCTACGTGCCCCCCGAGGAGCCCTGCGACCCCGAGGAATGCCACGTCGCCCCCGAGGTCGGCCACAGGTTTAGGAAGAGCCCTCCGAGCCTGTACAGGAAGGCCTTGGAGAGGTTGCTCGAGCTTAGGAGGTCGATAAGGGAGGGCATGAAGAAGCTGGACCCCAAGGATCCCCGCTACATCATTTTGGACGGACGGCAGAGAGCTGTGAAGACCATGACCAATGCCATGTACGGTTACTTGGGCTGGACAGGGGCGAGGTTCTACTTAAAGCCCTGCGCTGAGGCGACTGCGGCCTACGGCAGGCAGACTATCATGAAGACGATAAAGATGGCGAAGGAGATGGGCCTTCAGGTGATATACGGGGACACGGATAGCATATTCGTGAGGCACGACGAGGAGAAGGTAAAGGCCTTCGTAGGTCGCGTGGAGGAGGAGCTTGGCCTGGAGATAAAGTTGGAGAAGGTCTACAGGGTGTGCTTCTTCACGGAGGCTGCGAAGAAGTACGCTGGCCTAACGCTCGACGGCCGAATAGACGTGGTGGGCTTCGAGGCAGTAAGAGGGGACTGGTGCGAGCTGGCGCAGGAGGTGCAGACCAAGGTCATAGAGATAATATTGACCAAAAAAGACGTGCAGGCTGCCGTGAACTACGTCAGGGACGTCATAAGCAAGGTTAGGGCCGGGAAGGTCGACATGAAGAAGCTCGTCGTATGGAAGACCTTGTCTAAGTCGTTGGACGAATACGAGGTTGAGGCGGCGCACGTCCAGGCCGCGAGGCAGCTATTGGCGGCGGGCTTCAAGCTGGAGGTAGGGGACAAGGTAGGCTTCGTCGTGGTCCAAGGGACTTCGGACAAGATATCAGAGAGGGTCAAGCCCTACGCTTTCGCCACCATGGATGAAATAGACAAGGAGTACTACGCGAGAAAGCAAGTGGCCGCATTGGCCATGAGGATCTTGAAGTATTTTGGGGTGAGCGAGGAGCAGTTGCTCTCGGGCGCTAAGCAAGCATCACTTTTCGACTTTCTTAGGAAATAGAAACCTATCGAGTGTGACCCCTCCGGCCCTCTTCTCAGAACCCCTCTCATCCTTTGACAAGAGCCTGTCCATCAATTCCACGAACTCCCTCTCCCTTCCCTTGGGCACTATGCCACTGGCCGCCGCAGCATGACCATCGCCGAAACCGCCCAAGCGCTTGGCCGCCTCCGCCAAGGCCTTTGAAAGTGGCTCTAGAGAGCCAGCCTCTATGAGCGTCAAGACCTTTTTTGGGGCTCGAGCAGACACCTTAACGTAAGAGCCCTCGAGGGCTCCCAGGCCAGGAACGTCGTTCCTCATGTTCATCATGCCCACCAAGACCTTGTCGTCGTCGACCATCTTCTGATACATTAAATAACTGCAGAACGTCCCTATGACCTTGACCCCCATGTCGTGGAACTGATCCTCGACGTGGAACCACTGGATCCTCTTCAACTTGTTAAGGCCAGTGTATCGAAGCCTTGACGCGACGCTCGAGTAAGCCCTCTTCCTCCTCTCCTCAAGTAAGTTGAGGAATTCTTCCACTCCGGCCCACGAGCACCTGATGCACGAGTCCAGAGCTTTTTGAGGGCCCTCTTGGTAATACCCCACAGAGGCCATTATGGTGAGCTTTGTTGACAGGGCCTCGGGGTTCGTGAGCTTGCCATCCCATAGGACTTTGGCCTTCCCGCTCTTCTCATCGTAGACTGCGATTCCTGCTTTCACTGCCTCGTCGAGGGCTAAGAGGTTGAGGCCCCTCGGCTCCCCCGGTATCTCGACAGAGCCTATCACAGCTAAGCCGGCGTACCTCTCCACGTCCCTTTTGAGCGAGCGCGCGAAGAAGTAAGCCAAGCTAGCCCCGCAGGCGTACGTCCCGCCATCGATCCCATGCATTTCAGGGTTCAACACCATGACTTCTTCGCAGATCCCGTCACTTAACTCCAAGTCGTGGTGGTCTATGATTATTACGGTCCTTCTTAACTCGTTCAATTTCGATATGAGGGACGCGTGTGGGCTCCCTAGGTCGACGTATATTATGGGCTCCCTGCCTTGGGCTTGTAGCTTCTTCACTATTTGGGGATAGGTCTTCTCGAGACATATCGTGTGCGTCGAGAACCTCCCTTCGAGCGCGAGCTTGAGGAGCGCTCCAGCCGCCACTCCGTCGGCGTCGTCGTGGTGGACTATTATCACTCTATCTGCGCCGACCTCGAGGAGTCTCTTGGCGTATTCTTCGCTCTCCTTAAGTACCTTCTCGATGCCTCTCCTTACCTGATCATCCCTTCTTGATCCCGACGCCATCTCAAAGACCTAAGTCATTAAATGAATAGACCTCCAGCGAAGCGGGCTTGTGAGTGATGCTCCCCACTCTTCCACCTATGAGCATTTTCACGCCCTTTGTCTCGGCTACTTCTACGAGCCTCT
>JAAOZJ010000015.1 GCA_011605835.1 Thermoproteota archaeon | reverse complement strand
GCGGTCATGGAGAGAGGGCTTCGAGAGATCTTAGAGGGCCTCGAAGACAGGACCTACTCCACGCGCGAGATCCTGAGAGAGATAGGCCTTAGGATAAGGGATGAGGCCAGTTTCATGCGTGCCGCGGCTACGAGCGGTTGCGATGTCGTGGTGCCAGCCTTCTATGACTCGATCTTGGGCGTGCAACTATGGAGCTTAACCCAAACGCGAAAGCTTAGGATCCTAGAGGCGCTGGACCTAAGCTACTTGGTTGATCTGCAGTTCAATGCTAAGAGGCGAGGAGACAGGACCGGGATCCTGATAGTAGGAGGAGGGAGTCCGAAGAACTTCGCCCTCCAATCGGCTCTAATCGCAGGCAAACCATTCGACTACGCAGTTCAGATAACCGTGGATCCGCCATACTACGGCGGGCTGTCAGGCGCGACGCTGAGAGAAGCCGTGAGCTGGGATAAAGTCCTTGAAAAAGGAGAGCATTGCACGGTCTACTGCGACTTCACCATAGCGCTACCGTTGCTCCTCTCGGCCCTGATGTGTTAGGGGCTCCGATCTGGTGTCACCTTTCATCGATCAACAATACCTGCCGTCGTCATTGCCCGCTAACACTAAAAGCTTGGGGACCTTATCTATGTATCGCTAAAAGGATGAGAACATGGGCTTCCTCGACATGATAAAGAGGGCGGCGGAGCAAAACCGTAGCAGAATAGTGCTAGCGCTCGACGTGAAGGGACCAGACGCTCTGGAGAGAGCGGAGAGGTTGCTCTGCGAAACGGCAGAGTACATCTGTTGCGTTAAGATAAACAAGCACTTGATACTGCCTTGGGGGGTCGAGGGCTTAAGAGGTTTGATCAAGAGGGCGCACTCATTGGGACTGCCAGTGATAGCCGACTGCAAGATGTGCGATATAGGCTCCACGAACTTCGTGGAAGCCTTCACGTACTTCGACGCAGGATTCGATGCCATAACCGTGGTTCCATTGCCGGGCTGGGCCGAAGGCTTAGAGGGTGTATTTCACTTGGCCAGAGGGAGGGGTATGGGGGTCATAACCGTAATCTTAATGAGCAACAGAGGGGCTTCAGAGTTCTTCGAGGCCGTGATTTACGACGAGGAGCTCGGGGTCTTCGATAAGCTGTACAAGGTCTTTGCGAGAAGGTCATTGAAGTGGGGTGCTGACGGAGTCGTCGTAGGAGCTACGAGGCCCGAGGCCATAAGGCAGGTCAGGGAGATAGTCGAGGACCTGCCCATATTCTCACCGGGCGTGGTAGTCCAAGGCGGGGGCGTTGTCGAGGCCCTCCGAGCTGGCGCCTCCTACGTAATCGTGGGCAGGGCCATATGTGAAAGCGACAACCCGATAGACAAGGCGAGGGAGATGTGCGAACTCACGAGACGTTTCTCCTAGTCAGCGACGATACGTAAAGCGAAAGGAGACGTTAAAGCGCTTTTCTGGCGAAGGTCATGTAGCCCGTGTGGCCAATCATCAAGGTCTCTGGTCTCACGGCCCCTTCTTCGACCTTAATTTCCCTAAGGAAGAGCTCATAGACCTTAATGTCCACGAAGCCTTGTTTCCTCAGCTCCACTGCCGTCTTCTCCACTTGATTAATCGTCGGGCTGAAGCTAGCGAAGTGACCGCCTCCCTTGAGCGCCCTCCACGCGTGAGGAACAACAAGCCAAGGAGTGGCCATGTCGAGGACCACGGCGTCCACGTCCTCTTCGTCTATTCCTTGAGTTACGTCCTTGACCTTCAAGACGACGTAGTCGAGGAGGCCCGCGCGTTCCAAGTTCTTCCTCGCCACCTCTTGGAAGCTTGGATTCACGTCGTAGCTGTACACAACCCCCGGCCTCACGAAAAAGGCGAGCGCACACGTGAGCGCTCCGCTACCCGTGCCAGCCTCGACGACCCTCATCCCCGGCCTCAACCCCAGCTTGAATATCATCAATGCCATGTCTTTCGGGTATATCACCTGCGTCTTTCGCGCTATCTTTAAGACGAAGTCCCAGGGCGTGGGTTGCAGAGCAACGAATTCTGCCCCTATGTTCGACTTGACTTTAGAACCATACTTCAAACCGATCATGGAATCCAACGACAGGAACCCTTTATGCGTGTGGAGCGCACGACCCTTTTCAGCCCTCGTCAGGTACTTGCGCCTTCCATCGAGGTACAGTAAGACGAATGAGCCCTCCCGTATCACGTCTTCTTGGTCTCTTAAAGCCATAATGAACCCTTAAACCAAGCCCAGCTTTTCTTCGATCCTCCGTAGCCTAGCCTTTATCTCCTCTAAATCCTTTTTTATCGCGACTAAGAGAGGGATTAAGTCGTTAACTATGACAGATTCCGTGGACGAAGGGAGTATGCGCTCTCTAAGGGCTAGTAAATCGCTCAACCTTCTGTCTTCCATTTACGCCACCACTAGTTCTATTAGGTGGCGCTTAGACAAAAAGTGAGCGACGAGACCCGCTAAAAGAGGTAAGGGCGCGTGAAGCGCGACGTAGTTATAGTCTTGGTGGTGATTTTGGCCTTGCTAGTCTTCAACGAGGGACTTAGGCTCGTCACGGGAACTGACGTGCCCCTGGCGATAGTGGAGGGTTACAGCATGCGGCCGACTTACGACGACGGAGACATACTATTCATCGTGGGGGTCAGGCCCTCGGACCTCAAAGTGGGTGATGTGATCATTTATAGGAAATACGATGGAACCCTCGTGGTTCACAGGATAGTGGAGAAGATCTTCACAGACGGTAAGTGGTTCTTCCGGACCAAAGGGGATAACAACCCATATCCCGACCCTTACCTCGTAGGGGAAGAGCAAGTAGTGGGACGCGTCGTCCCCGACTTTCGGATCCCGAAAGTCGGGGTGGTCTTTAAAGCCCTGATGCCCTACAAGTATGCGATCATATGTCTGCTCATAGTTATCGGTGTGATCTTAGCCATTTGGCCATCTGAAAAGAGAGAGGAAGCACGAGTCGAAGTTCTTGAG
>JAAOZJ010000135.1 GCA_011605835.1 Thermoproteota archaeon | reverse complement strand
GTCTACGGTCCATAGGTTGACGTTGTATATTGAGCAATTAATCACGCTTTTGTTGAGAGTAGAGAACAGCGTAGTGCCGGTGAAGTTCACCAGGTAAGATACGCCCCAAGAGGCCTTCCACCGCACCGTTACATTAGCTCGGTTGCTTCCGGCGGGCAAGGTTATAGTGACGTTGCCGGTGCTATCAGTCTTGCCCTCATACAGGGTCGTTCCGTTTAACTGTACTGTAACGTACTCGTTGACCAGGGGTTTTAGATCGGTGCCGTTGCGGTATTTCAGCTGGAGTATCAGCACAGGGTCTTGGGCTTGCGCTGAGGCTACAACCATCGATAGGGCTAGGGTTATCGCCAGTAGGGTTGTGGCCATTAATATGGTCTTCCTACTCATATCATCACCTAACTAACCGAACTGCGTTGCTAGTGTTGCCCGCGGGAAGGTTTTAAGTGTTCTGAGCCCCGCCCCGCGCTCGACTTTTTAGAGCTACCCTTGTCATCTAGCTCGCGTGCCCAAGGGCATCGCTCGCCAGAGGGGGGCGTGTTCGCCTTGCCTCGTGGAGGGTTTTTCAATGCTCGATTGAAAACCTGTTGTCCCCCTAGCCGCTCTAAAAAGTAGAAGGGACCTATGCCTGATGCAAGCCCATGGCGGACAGCCATTTTCGCCTGCGAGGACTCCGACAAAGCCGTGGAAGTCATAAGTTAAGGCTCAAGCAGGGAGGCCAAGAGCCCGCGAAGGAGGATTGCTCAAGGCGCGCCTGAAGACGTGATGGTCGAAGCTCGATTTGTAATCGCTTGCATTGAAAATCAGAGCTTTACTGTCTGAAAACTACATGGGCGGCCCTTAGGCCCTTATAGGCTTCATCTAGCCCGACAAGTTGGCCGAGAGAACGGTATGTGGCCTTCGAGAAACCCTTTTAACAATTGGGGAAGTGTTGAGACGGGGATGGAGGTGAAGCTAACTCGAACCTCCGCGGCTTTGATGGTGACGGCTGCCTGCGTGGCCCTCCTCGCAGTGCACGCTTTTCAGCTTCACCACGACTATGACGTCTTATCCTCTCGATACGCGGAGCTCCAGAGGAGCTACGAGAGTCTGTCCCTCAACTACTCAAGGCTCAAGGGCGACTACGAGGCCCTGTCCTCGCGGTTCTCCGACCTCCGAGCGGAGCATGAGAGGTTGAGCGATCAATACTCTCTCTTGCGGGACAGCTACTCGAAGCTCGAGGAGCAGTACTCCTCCCTCAAGCGGGGCTACGACGCGCTGATGTCGAGGTACTCCAGCTTGAGGTCGGACTACGAGTCGTTGCTCGAGCTGAGCGCCAAGCTCAACGAGACGATCACCTACGTGATTCGCAAGGCGAACTCGTACGCCCTACTCAGGGACGCAATGCCGAGGGTCCTGAACAGCGAGGCCGTGAGGGCAGCCGCGCCAGCCGTCTCGGACGCTGGCGTCTCTAAGTCGGACGTCTGGGGCTCCATTCAGAGGATGTACGACTACGTGGCGTCGAACGTTAGGTACGCCTACGACGTGGACGTGCCCGTCTGGTACGTGAGCTCGACGGTGACTCTCGGCGATCGCGCCTACGTTTACGAGGTGAGGTGCGTCGAGTGCCAGAACTACGTCCAGTCCCCGGAGCTGACGCTGAGGATAAGGCAGGGCGACTGCGAGGACCAAGCCGTCTTGATCTACGCCATGATCAAGTACTACATGAGGGAGGTATACGGGGCGGAGTACGCGCTCTACTTGGCCTACGTGGAGTTCGGGAGCGGGAGCGGGCACATGGCTGTGTTCATGCCGGTCCAGGGAGGGAGGGTCTGCATAATAGACCCCGCGGGGCGCTACCTGACGTCTCAGTACGGCAGGATAACGTCGAGGCCAGCTCTCGAGGAGCTCCAGAGGTACTCGAGCCATTGGGCGTCGGAGGGAGGCATCAAATACGTGGAGCTGTGGGACGTCAAGCTAGACGGGAGCCCCTCCGTGGTCGCGAAGGGGTCTGTAGAGGAAGTCGCACGGGCCTTGAGTTAGGGTTTTCATGGTCGCCTAAGACCTAAGAGCTTGCCCTTTTAGTCATTCTCGACCATCCTTAGAGCTGGCGTGAGGGCCTTTGGACTGCTGTGACGCCATGTTCAGCCATAGGGAGCTCAAGCGTTGTAGAGCTAGGCCTTTTGAGAGGTCCGCTTAATGGCAATGAACTCGCCAATTGCGTGCTCCTGTCAACAGCTCCTGCACGTGCCGCCAACGTGCGTTTAAAGGTACTCATGATTTATGGCGCTAGCTTAAAATAGTTACCTTGCAAAATTAGATGAGGTGATTGCCTTCGCTGAGCGCTCAGCGAGGTTGAAGAGGCAGTTTCTCGAACTGCTCGAAAGGACAAGGAGTTTCGATTTGCCGTAGTAGGGTACTTGGGATTGTCGGAGACGTTGACGAGGCTCGAAGCCGTCGAGAAGAACGTCGAGAAGCTGTTAGAGGAGATGAAGAAGCTAAGAGAGGGCCAAGACTAGCTGTGGGAGAACATGAACAAGTTCTGGGAGAGCCAGCAAAAGATGTGGGAAAATGCCAACGAGCTGTGGGAGAACGTCGGCAAGCTTTGGGAGGAGGTCAAGGCATTAAGAGAGGATCAACACAGGCTGTGGGAAGAGGTTAGAGGCGTGAAGACGACGGTGGAGAGGGCCACTCTCAGCCTTAAGGAGGAGGCGAGAAGCTTCACTACATGGAGGCTAGAGGAGGCGCTCGGCGTCGAGGTGGTGCTCGATAGAGTCTTCGATGCTCTGGAGATAAACGTGTATGGGGTTACTGGGATCTCTGCGTCGTCGAAGAGGCTACCGTGAGGCTTGGCCTAGGCTTGGTTGAAGAGCTTTTAAAGAAGGCGGAGGTATTGAGCTCTTCCATCGCGTACTCGGGCGCCAGCACCGTGGTTAAGCGCTATTGTTGGGTGCGGCCTCGCCCTTCACGCGTTATCATTTCTTGTGGCTTTTAAACGGCGCGAACGTTAAGTCACCAAGACCTCCTTCTTGGCTAGGCTCTCCACCATTAGCGGAATTACCTTGCTCGCCCTGAGGACCTCTACGAGGAGAAGCCTGCCGTCCTCGTCGAAGTGCACCACGAAGTCGTCGATCCCATCCGCGTGGGAGAGCCTCTCCTCTTCGGCGAGGACTATTGTGAGCACGTCGGCTTTCTCGTCGTACTTGATCTTATACGCCATAACGCTTCCTCCTCACAGGATAGAAGGTTATGACAGTAAACGATCTCTTCTCTCCTCGTAAACGACCCTCAAGGCGTGCTTCTCGTCTATAGCCCTAATTGCGAGATGTTGGGTGCCTCTCTTGTCCACGCGCTCAGGGTTTTGAATCGCCTTAATGACCTCTTCTTCGCTTATTTCGAAGCTGTAGCGCTTCGAGATTTCAAACTTTTCGCGAGCCCTAAGTCCAATGCTCCGCACCCTGCAACCCATTACGTTGTGAGCTTGATCGTTGCGCGCTACTCCTCGAGCAAGGCCATGGCCCTCACGGGGCTGGCGGAGCCCTTCGCTATCCTCAGCGGCACCCCGATGAACTTGAACCTCTTACCGATCAGAGGCCTCAAGTTCGTCAAGTTCTCGTATATCAAGATTCCTCGCCTCAATAACCTCTCGTGCGCGGGGTATGGTGGGTGGTCCACGCTGGGGGCGTCTATGCCTACGGCGTTGACCCCGAGCTCCACCAAGTAATCGGCGGCTTCTCCGTCAAGCCCCGGGTGCTCAAACCATTGTGGAGTCCCGGCCTTGGAGTCGTAGCCCGTCATTATGAGCACGACCCATCCCCTGCCAACGCCGCGCCCGCACAGGGCTTCCTCTAAGAGGGCCCTAGTTATCGAGGCCTTAGGGGGGAGGGCTGAGGCGTCGACGACTACCCCGTCGCCCATGAACCTCTCGAGGGATATCGAGTCTATGGTCTCCCCGCCTTCTATGACGTGTGCTGGGGCGTCGACGTGAGTTCCCGTGTGCTCGACGAGCACGAGCAGGTTGCTGTAGAAGCCATGCTCTCTTATATTCGTCCACGTGTGGACGATGGGGATCGGGTAGATTTGAAATACTGGAGTATTGGTCCTAATCTCCATTGAGAGGTCAACGACCTTGATGTGTACCACCTAAGACCAAGACGACTGGCTGAAATTAAAGGTTATTTGAGCACTTCGCTTCCTTAGGGAGAGGTTCACGAAGAGGATAGCTCTTTGAGGCATTCGCCAGGAGGAAAGGTCGTCGCTGGCTCTAGACTCGATCGAGAACAAAGGGTCGTGAGGCTTAAGAACCAAGTGGCGATGGCGAGGTTACTCTTGAAGTGACTAGCAGCGTAACTAGCCCACGAGTAGCACCAACGATTATCGAAGATTTGCCGCGAGCTAGTCCCCGAGCACTTCCACTATGACCTTGCGCCTCCTCGGCCCATCCATTTCCACTAGGAAAATGGACTGCCAGGTCCCCCTGACGAGCTCTCCGCCTTTTACTGGGAACACTCTGCACGAGGAGGTAAAGGCCGAGGCTAGGTGGGCTGACGCGTTATCGTCGACCAAGTTGTGCCTCCACTTCCCGTCGTGGGGGAAGTTCTCCTCCAGCCACTCGACGATGTCCTCCTTTAGCCCTCTCTCGTCCTCGTTAGCTATCACGGCCGCCGTGGCATGTGGAGCGAACACCAAGCAGATGCCGTCTTTGACGCCGCTCTTCCCGACGGCCTCTTCCACCTGTCTGGTTATGTTGATGAGCTCCACCCTCTTCGAAGTCGAGACTTCTAAGGTGTCGAAGTAGACCTTCAACCCGACCACCTAAAGCTATTGCTCACTGCGACTATTTAACTCGACCGAGCCACGACATGACTTTGTTTCTGAGCAACCGTTTGTCCCTAAATGCTCATCCTCATTAATTTATCTTCACTCGTTGCACCTAGGGACTTCCTCCTCGCCCACTCCCTCATAGGTAGCACTGCTACCTCTAGAGCGGGTTCACAGGGCATCGGGGCTAACGGCACGAGCCCCTTGTAAGTCAAGTACCTTCTCTCGATGTTCATGACGGCCACCACGTCCCTGCCCACCTCCACTCCACACTTCGAGCACTTCAAGCGCCTCGAGGCATGGCCCCTCATCAGCTTTGAGTTACAGAATGGGCACCTCGAAGACGTGCCCTTCGGATCGACCTTTGCGACGGGGACTCCTCTCTCAAAGCACTTCTCCTCAATTGCCTTCACCACGCTCCTAAAGCCAGCTTGGTAGATCCTGTGCCTCAACGTAGCGTCCTTAACGCCCTCGATCATGTTCTTAGGACACTCTCTGGGAAGCTTCTCCAAGACGACCACCGCGTTCAGCTCTTTAGCAGTGCTCGCGATCAACTTCGCCACCTTTAGCCTAACGTCCTTCTTCCTCTTACGCTCCCTACCGTGGAGAGCCCTCTTAACGCATCCATTTCCTTTAATGCCCTGAACAACCTCCCTGTACTTAGCGTAGCCGAGGGTGAGCCTCTTGATGTTGGTCTCAAGTATTTAGGCTTTGTCGAGGATCTTGACCGTCACGTTGTCCTCGTTGACATCGACCGAGACGACGTTCTCGGCCCTCTCCTCATCGATGTTTACAGCCTTCATGAAGACGAAGTACATCAACAACCCCCTTCTCTTGTACTCGAGCCTCATCTTCGGCTGTGCCCTCAAAGTCCATCCAGAGTTCACGTACTCCCAGAACTGTCTGTGTGGCCTAAGCTCCACCGGCATCCAGCCCTCGTGGGTAGAGACGAGGATCGTCGTGTAGCCGACGCGCTTCCACAAGTGGTCGTCGAGCCAGATGGCGATCCTGTTCACCTCCGGCCTCTCCGACTTGGCCAAGCCCCTCTTCTTGAGCTTGTTGAAGCTCTTAATCCTCGTCGAAGCGTCCTGGCAAGCAGTGTGAATGTAGTGGCTTGGCAGTCGTGGAAACCTCCCTCGTAACTCGCGGTACTTATCCCTCTTCAACCCAGTGAAGGAGTCCACGTTCTTCTCGAAGCCGTAGTCCACGAGCTCGACGAGCTCCTTGAAGGTCTTGAGCTTCCTC
>JAAOZJ010000063.1 GCA_011605835.1 Thermoproteota archaeon | reverse complement strand
CGCCCCTTCAGATCATGACGATATTGTTAGCCCCGGGCTATGCGCTAGAGATCGCTTTGTTGGTAACACTGGCAGTCGTCGTCCCTCCGACTGTAGGGTACTTCCTGTTGAAGCCGATGTGGTTCGACGTGAGGAAAAGGTACCCCTTTTGGGGGCCTATTTAGGCATTTTATCGGCGCTCCTCTTCGCCTATCCGATAGTGCGCGACCCGAGCCAGTTGACTATGAGGGCTCCTCTTCTCGTTACCTCTGGAGCTACTATTGTAGCCTCCCTCGCACTTATAGCTCGCCCGAGAGGTGCGACTATCAAGGCCGCGGGGCTCGCGTTGATGCTCTTGGGCCTCTTGAGTTCGATGGCGTGCTTTCATTACACGATGCTTGGCTCGATGCTTGCAATTATTGGAGGGGCTTTTGCCTACTCTTGGAAAAGCCGAGGTCAATAAGCGGTTCTGTGCCGCGTCGCGCGCTACCTCTTGACGCGCGACCGTGGAGGATCATACCGTTGCGCTTTTCATAGCGCCATAGCCGAGAACTAGCTTGCAAACCTCCTCATTAGACGCTAGGGCCAAAGCGGGTTATAGGAGCGACTCGACGAAGGCGTTTATCTTCGTTATAGCCCTCTCAAGGGGCATCCCCCTCGAGTCGCACTGAGGAGCCTCGACTATTATGCTCGGTATCCCTAGCTCTTGCTGGAGCATCTCCTTGAAAGCTCGCAGGCCGAACGATATGGGCCTACAGCCAGTGTTCTCGAACAGTATGGCGCCGTCGACGTCGGCTTGCTTTATGCGCCTCATCACGGACTCAATCCATGCGTCAAGCTCGCAGTTCAGCGGGAGCATGCTACGCCTAACAAGGCTCTCGAATGGTCTGGATGCCTCTATGAGGTAGAAGGTGCCCTCGACGTAGAGGTTCGCGGGGAAGACGACGCCCCTCTCCTCGTAGTACTTGTAGAGCTCGCTGTACCACGGGATTATCCCCTGGGACGCGAGCCTGATCCTCTCCTCCTCGACGACGCCCTCCCTCTTCTTCACTCTCTCCTTGATCATTTCCAAGCTCTTCTCAGCGAAGTCGAGGGCGTAGTCCGCCGCCGTTACGAAGAAGCCCACGGCCGGGAAGTCTCTGTAATCCATCTGGCTCATGGGCACGGGCTTCGACGTCATGAGGTTAGCTATCTCTATTAGGTTCCTCGACGTCTTCTCGGACACCTCAAAGACCTCTCTCATGCGCTTCTCGTCCAGCCTGTCGCCAGTCAGCTTTTCGAGGAAGTGGATGAAGTCCCACAGCTGAGCGACCACGAAGTCGAAGTCGTCCTCATCGATTCTCTCGGGGACCTTGGTCAAGAAGTCGACCTTTCCGACGCTCTCTACAGTCCAGTAAGGCGTATCTATTGTGAACTTCTTGACGTCGCCGTAGAGGTTCGCGAATACCTCCGACATGGCATGGTGCCCATAACAACACATGCGAGAGTCTAGCACGAAGTCGGGCTTCATGCCGCAATGGCCGCCTAAGGGTGCGGCCGCGCTGTTCAGTATGGAGCCCACGGAGCACTTCAAGTAGTCGCACGTGAACTCCCCATAGTGGTACTCCACGGCCGCATCTATCAGTCCATCGCTCTTGCCTCGAGATGCGCAAAAGGCAGAGTACTGCTCCGGGAATATGTTTATGACGTCGAAGACGTAAGCAAGCTCGACGGGAGAGGCCGCCCAAAACCATCCCACGGGCCTTCCTCTGCCTTGAAGTTGCAGGGCTCTCATTATGTTGCTCTGAAACATCCCTCTGAAGAGCCTTTGCACCTCTTTCATGGGGTTCCAAGACTGTACCTTTAACTCCTCGACCACGATCCTCAAGCCTCAACCTAAGTTTGTAGTTGTGAACGTGCCTTTCTTAAGCCTGCCGACCTAAATAAAAATTAAGCAAATAAACATTGATGTTAAGATGGTGACTGCTTCGCTTGGGCCTCCATCTTCTTGAGCTCTTGCTCCTTAAGAACCCTCCTTAGTATCTTGCCCGCGGCTGATAGTGGCAGCTCGCTGACTATCTCCAGCTCCCTTATCGCCTTGTAGGGCGCCACCTTCTCGTTGACGAACTTCATCAGCTCCTCCGGAGTCGCCTTCGCCCCCTCCTTCAGCACCACGAATGCCTTCGGTATCTCGCCGGCCATCGGATCCGGCTTGCCTATCACTGCGCAGAGCTTTACGGCCGGATGCTCGTAGAGCACGTCCTCCAGCTCCCTCGGATAGACGCTGTGGCCCTTGTACTTTATCATGTCCTTCTTCCTGTCCACTATGTAGAAGTAGCCGTCCTCGTCCATCTTGGCTATGTCCCCAGTCAAGAGCCAACCATTCTTGAGCGTCTCGGCCGTCTCCTCGGGCCTGTTCCAGTAGCCCTTCATGACCTGAGGGCCCCTGACCGCTAGCTCACCCACCTCACCCGGCGGTAGCTCTTTGCCAGTCTCTAGGTCCACTACCTTGGCATCGGTATTAGGGAACGGTATCCCTATGGAGCCAACCTTAACGTATTTCAAGGTCTTGTCAAGTGGGTTGACGTGGGTGACTGGCGAGGCCTCGGAGAGGCCATAGCCCTCGACCAGCACGCCTCCTGTTAGTTCCATGAACTTCTTCTGGACCTCTGGCGGAAGTGGTGCCGCGCCTGATATGCAGAACTTGACCGAACTTAGGTCGTACTTTTTGATGTCGGGGCGGCTTATTAACATCGCGTACAGCGTCGGTACGCCTGGGAACAGGGTTACGCGGTACTTTTGGATCGCCTCGAGAATCTCTTTGGGGTCGAATCGCGGTAATATGACCTCCGTCACGCCTGCGACTGGCCCTATGTTCAGAGAAGTCGTCATACCGTAGCTGTGGAACCACGGGAGAACGGCTAGGCCCACCTCCTCGCCCTCCTTGAGCCCGGCGGCCCTCATCCACTCGTAGCACTGATAGACATTCGCCACCAAGTTCATGTGAGTGAGCATGGCGGCTTTCGGCAATCCGGTCGTCCCTCCAGTGTACTGGAAGACCGCTATGTCCTCTCTCGTGTTTATCTCGACCTTCGGCGGATTCGGCGGGTACTTAGCTATTAGCCTCTTGAAGAGGTAGAGGCCCGGCTTGGGCTCTACCTTCCGCGTAGGAACTCTCTTTAGGAGCTTGCCGAGGAAGGCTAAGGCACCTGGCATGTAGTCGGCCATGCTGGTCACTATGACGTTGCGCAACTTGGTCCTCCCCCAAATGCTCTCGACCACGGGGTAGAACACGTCTAAGACCACTAGGGTCTCAGCGCCCGAATCGTTTATCTGGTACTCAACCTCGCGCTCCCTAGCGAGGGGGCTTATGGCCGTCACTACAGCGCCGAGCCTCATGGCGCCGTAGTACGCTATCACGAACTG
>JAAOZJ010000132.1 GCA_011605835.1 Thermoproteota archaeon | reverse complement strand
CTCGAGGCCATCGCCTTGGCGTGGCTTGAGGGCTCGGGGTCGGCCTTGCTCCAAATACCTCTAAGCTCCCTCAGGAATATGTTCACGGCGACCGGCCCGAAGCCCCTGAACTCCATGAGCCTCTCCTCCAAGTCCTTGGGGTCCGAGGCGCGCTCGTGTATCTGGTCGACGTCGCCTCCGTACTTCTCGAGGAGGAGCCTCACGCTCTTGAGGATGTTCGTGGCGGTGGAGAAGTCGTACCTGACGTAGCCTCCCGAGTCCAGGACTTCGACGATCTTGTCCCAACCGGCGCTCGCTATGCTTTGGGGGTCAACGAGCCCCTCGGCTAAGAACCTCCTAAACGTCGCGCTGGCTATCTTGGACGATATTCTCTTGGCGTATAGCATGGACGCTATGAACCACTTGAACCTATCAGGCTTGGTCCTCAGGTCTAGCCCGAGCTCTTGACTGTATGAGGGGATCTTACCCAACATCTCCTCCAAGGCCGATGCCTCGAAAATGATCTTCGACCTCCTAACAGGGCCCTCGATGGTCTAGTGCCTTACCACGAGCTTAAGCGTATCGGTACACGCGATGGGACCGGCAACCTAAAATGTCAGCTACAACATGTTAAGTTGCCAGGTCCCACGCGATATCATTTTCTCCTCTTCGCATAAAGTGCTAGAAAACTACGACTTGGTTAAGCCCTTAGGCCTGCCATTCTCGACTCTTAAGCTACGTAGGCTCCCTATAGATGCTCTAAAGCCCTCCTCACTGCCTCTCTGTGCAATGGGGTTTGCCAGGCCATTCGCCTCCCTACCCCGAGCTTCAGGTCTTTCTGAGGAGGAGGCTCGTCTATCCAGTGCTCTTGCCTCCTTTCTGGCATCGCATCTACGACGAGATTCATCTCGACGAGCTTGTTCAGCAGGGACGTCCTCTCCCTTGCCAAGAGGGTATCGGGGTCCTCGATTGCCTCTAATAGGTACTTCCTCTCCTCACTTGTCAATGAGGAGGTGAAGAGGTCGAGCTTCTTGGAGCCTGCGAGCCTCTCAATGACGAGGTCCACGCTCCACTTGACTTGATATAGTTGTGCAAGGACGCGCGGATTGCCGCCAGTGGTCGCCCAGGTGTCCTCGTAATCGGGCATCGAGCCAAGGACCCCTTCACGAACTCTCTCGTACAGCTCCTCGAAGCCCTTTTTGCTCATGTTCCACATGCCCCTTAGCTCGGTCCACAAATGCCTACCGATCTCCCACCTCGAGAGCCCCTCGCTAGTGGCGGCTATTGCTACTATCCTCTCGTAGCTCTCTGGTGGGTGCTCGATGATCTCGAGCAACCCCTTGACGAAGAAGGCTGCCTCTTTACCTCCAACGTATTGGAAGGCGTCGTCAACGATTATCGCGATCCTCTTCTTGCCGTGCTTTAGTGCATCTCTCGCAAAGTCCACAACGTAGCCCACGAAGCCCGCCAGCGCGTGTACTGAGTCTGCTCGCTTTAATAGCTCAAGAACTCTCTCTTCTAAGCTCTTTATCCCTACCTCTGCCAAGAACTCCCTCCTCATAGGGTTGAAGTATATGACGCCGAACTCGCGCTCCTTGAGGACCTCAGCGGCCTGCCTTAGCCAAGAGGTCTTACCACAGCCCTCGGGTCCGAAGACCACCACGGGGAACCTAGTACCTCTCCTCGCAAATTCCTCAACCTGTTTGAGGGCCCCCTCCCTGTCGCAGAACTCTACTTTAAAGTCCGCGAAGTCCAGCTTGATCCTCTTCACTTAGACCTCCTCTAAGTCTACGCCGACGTCCTAACAACGTTTAGGCCCTCGAGGGATTTAAGCTTGAGCACTCAACAACTTTTGCCCGTGCATGTAAATCGATAAACTTGACATAAGAGGGTTGCCGATGGACGACGTTTCAAGTCTTTGCTCACTATGAGGAGCAAAGCTAAGAGAGCTCCTTGGAGAAGCCCCTCAACATGTAGTAGAACATTAGAAGAAAGACGGCCAAGAAGAGGACGATGAAGATCACGGGGATCAAGAGGGCCAGCAGCCCAGAGACCACTATTGGAGGCAACGGAAATATCGTCACGAAGCCTTTGGCCTCACCCAACCCCATAGAAGAGATGGCCATCAGTATGGAGCCCACGATCATCAATACTATGCCTATCGACATGAACAGAAACGGCCTCAAAGGGCTTATCGAGGGCCTCGCTAGGGGTTTGGTTTCCTCAACTACGTAACCCCCCACTATTGCGACCGCTCCTTGAAGGGCGAGGGATCTCGCGTCCTCTTCTGGTATGATTGCCTCGTCTTTGGGCTTATAGGGGCCGTAGACGTTGCCGTCCTTGCCTACGAAAGCTCCCACTTCCTTCAAGAAGACTACCTTGACGTACCTCACTGTGATCCCTGATTCAAGTAGAAGGCCTCGGTGAAAAACTCTGCGCTTGCGGGCATTGGCGTGCATTAATGAGCTTAATCTTTTGAAGTTGAGCGTTGCCTGAACATCGAATCCGTCGAGCTCAAGAATAGCGTAAGGCAGGGCTTTAGTTAAGTGCCTAGGCCGTAATAGGGACCATAGAAAAGCACACGAGGTGTAAAGGAAGGAGGACTTTGACAGTCTTTTAGACGCTGCCTCGCTAAGGCTTTTCTCCAAGGTCATTGAGATCGGGAAGTCTATGGCCAAACCCCAAGGCAACCTGTATTGCCGTGAGTTCGGCCGCAGCGCTGGCCACTTCCAAAGTCCTTGAACTGACCGTTGAGGCTTAACATTCAGGGCCGAGTGGTCAAGATCACGCGGCCCTCCCTCTTCTCCAAGAAGCCTTCTTCGGCCAAGAGGTTGAGCGCCCTCTCTAAGTAGAAGGGGTCGGGGCGCGATCCATACCAAGTCTCGAATAGCCCTTCCACCTCGCTCAACGTCAGGGAGCTCAAGCCCTCCTTCGCCGACGATTCCAGGGCCACCCTGACGAACTGCTTGTAGTCGTCGAGCCTGGACCAAGGGAACTG
>JAAOZJ010000061.1 GCA_011605835.1 Thermoproteota archaeon | reverse complement strand
CGGTAAGCTCGACGCTTGGAATCACGACAGTCCTCGTCAGCTCAACCACTCTTCTCGACCTCTTCTAGCAACTTTTTGAAGCCCTCTACCCCTCGTCCTCCTCAACGGGCCTCTGAGGCCGTGAATGAACTTCAACGAGTCTACTCCTTTCTTAGCTCTCTCTCTAAGAGCTCGAACTCGTAGCTCTTGGCCAGCGGGTACTCGCCTGTTAAGCAGGCCAGGCAGAGCTCGTTCTTGGGTAACCCTATCCCAGTCACCAAGCCGTCTACGTCGTTGTATTGGAGGCTGTCCGCCTCTACGTACTTGGTCAGCTCGTCTAATCTCATGATCCTGGCTATCAGCTCCCTCTTTGTCGGAAAGTCTATGCCCATGTAGCACGCGCTTATTATCGGGGGGCAGCTGACTCTCACGTGCACCTCCCTAGCCCCTCCCCTCCTAAGTAGCCTCACTATCCTCTTCATCGTCGTCCCCCTCACTATGGAGTCGTCGACGAGGATTATCCTCTTGCCCTCCACCACGTCCCTGACGACGTTGAGCTTTAACGACGTCATCTCCTCCCTAAGCTCTTGGCTCGGCATTATGAAGGTCCTCCCCACGTACCTGTTCTTCATGAGCCCCTCGGCGAACGGTATCCCGGACTCGAGGGAGTAGCCAAGGGCTGCTGCCCTCCCGGAGTCCGGCACGGGCACGACCACGTCCGCGTCCGCTGGAAACCTCCTCGCCAGCTCCCTCCCTAGCCTCTCCCTGGCCCTGTAGACCGAGATGCCATCGAACACGGAGTCCGGCCTGGCGAAGTAGACGTACTCGAACATGCACCTAGCTCTTCGAGGGGATGAGGCGATCCTGACCCTCTCCACGCTGCCCTCGCAGACCCTCACCAGCTCGCCAGGGTTCACGGCTCCGTACTCGCAGTCGTCTAAGCCCGCTAGCACGTCAAGAGCACACGTCTCTGAGGCTATGACAACTAAGTCGTTGACCCTTCCTACGCACAAGGGCTTAAACCCCAGCGGGTCTCGGTAGGCGTAAAGCTCCCCCTCGTCGTTGACGAGTACGAGCGAGCAGGCACCGTCGATCTCGGCGGCTGTGAGCTTGAACGCCTCCACGTAGTCCATGCCGCACTCAAGCAAGTTCTTGGCGAACAGCTTGGCGAGCACCTCGGTGTCAGTCCTCGTCGTGAAGACCATGCCCCTCCTCGCCATCTCCTCCCTCAGCTCCAGGAAGTTGGTTATCGTGCCGTTGAACGCTAGGGCGAAGGAGAACCTGGGGTTCTTGACGACGAAGGGCTGGGCCTCCTCTATCGTTACGCCGGGGGTAGTGGAATACCTCACGTGTCCTATGCCTACGCAACCTTTGAAGCTTGACAAGACATCGCTAGTCAGCACGTTGACTACTAGCCCGAGTCCCTTGTAGACCCTCACGTCTCTGCCCTCTAACATTGCTATGCCAGCAGCCTCTTGGCCCCTGTGCTGGAGGGAGTACAAGGCCTTGTAAAGGTGCTCCGCTACCCCCTCCTTAGATATCGAGCTTACCCCCACAACGCCGCACTTCTCTAGTAGCTTCAACGCCACCACTTCCTGAAGACCATCACGTTTACCATTTTATCCTTGAGAAGAATATAGGTCAGTCACATATATATTTGCCACCCGCCACGTTATGAATGTTACAACCTTAACACGTGCTACACAAGACGAGAACCTTAAATGTTTTAACGGTCAGTAGTTGTCCAGGGTCCTGGGCTTGTTAAATTAATCCCTCAAACGAGTTGAGCAAAAGTTTTCTGCGCGGTCTCATTAATAGTCTTAAAGGGCGTGTCCGATGGCGATACTACTCGAGGACTATATGTTGCAGTCCTCCTATAACAGCCGTGGCGGAGGGTTACCAGGTCGTGGAAGCTTACGAGATATCGCATAAAGATATCGAGATACTCAAAGCGCTCAGCGAGTCGCCGAAGCCCATGTCATCGTCTCTCATCAAGCGTGAGCTCGAGAAGAGAGGCGTCTTCGTCAGTGAGAGAACCATAAGGTACCACCTTAAGATCCTCGAACTGAAGGGCTTAGTCTCAAAGCATGACCAGAAGGGCAAGAGGGTTATAACCGAGAAGGGCTTGGACGTTTTAAGCAGCGCGCTCGTGTCCAAAAGGGTGGGCTTTGTCACGACACGTTTCTTATCTATGGCTTACTCGGTCACGTACGACCCTGACTCTAACACCGGGAACGTAGTTGCCAACGTCTTGGTTATGGACAAGAAGTTCTGCGACAAGGCCCTAGAGTTCCTAGAGCTCTTGAACGATGCGGACCTATTGCTAGCTCCATATGTCAAGGTGATAGAGGAGAACGAAGAGTATCACGGCATATCCGTCTCAGAGGGCCGAGTAGCCTTACTGACGGTCTGCGACCTGACGATAGACGGGGTCCTGATACGCTCCGGCGTCCCTGTGTTCTTCAAGTACGGCGGGCTAGTCCAAATGGTTAACAGGAAGCCCCTGCGCTTCGTGGAGCTCATATCGTATGAGGGGACTACTATACCGCCCCTCGAACTGCTGGTACGTAGCAGGCTAACGTCGGTCGCCAAGGTCTTGAGGACTGGGACTGGGACGATCCCAGTGGCCATGAGGGAGATAATAGCCGAGGCCAGGGACAGGACCATTCAGACGCTCTCTAGATTAAAGGAGAAAGGCTGGAAGGGCATACTCTCCGTCTCGGCGCCCGACGAACCCGCCCTCGGGGTCCCAGTCTCCATGGGCCGCTTCGGCCTGTGCATGATAGGTGGCCTGACACCAGGCGCAGCCCTCTTAGAAGAGGGCATCGAAGTCGAGGTCTTCGGCCCTCATTGCCTAGTCCCGCTGGAGATGATGAAGAAAGTGTAGAAGCTAGAGCAGGTACTCGAGCACGTGATCCTCCTCTTCGGGCAGCGGTATCCCGGTGACCTTCGCCGCCCTCTCGCTGAGCGCCATCAGGTCGCTCCTGTCTATCAAGCTCAGTTTCCACTTCCTAGCTCCCGCCATCAACTGCTGGAGGCCCACCTTCATCTTGTCTATATAGGTGTAAAGGCCCACCGCACCCCAGGGGATCTCCTTGAACCTCTCCCCATATCTGGCCTTGAGCTCCGGCACTGTTATGAAGAACTGCTCGGGCCTGTCGCCGTAGAGGTCCCTGAACTGCTTGGGGAGGGCGCCTTTCTCCGCCAACTCGGCGAAGTATGAGGCCTTCATGACAGCTGTAAGCGGAGCTCTGCCCATGAGTATCGCCTTCACGTAGGGACCAGAGCCGAAATTGCTCATGGCTATGGCCTTGAACATCTGGGTCTCATCTATGAAGCCGCCAGCCATCACTATATCTGGGACGTACCTGCCCTTCCTCCTCAATATCTCGCAGCACTTCAGGACTTGGGCCTCTAAATAAACCGTCGGGGTACCCTGCTCGTTCATCATGGGTACTGGGCTCATGCCGGTACCGCCTTCGCAACCGTCGAAGACGACGTAGTTCACCTTAGCCTCAGAGGCCACCTTCATGGTGAAGGCGACAGCTTCAATGCTGTAGGCTCCCGTCTTTATGCCCACCTTCTTCGCGCCCTGCTCCCTGAGCTTCTCTATGTCCTCGATCACGTCCTCCTCCTTTGGCATCCCGACTCTGCTGTGCCTCTCGAAGGTCTTGAAGACCCCCTGCTTAAACGCCTCTTGGACGTTCTTGTCCTCGGGGTCCGGTATGACCACGTATCCTCTCCTCTTCAGCTCCAAGGCCCTCTCGAGGCTACTCAGCCTGACCTCTCCGCCGATCGCCTTAGCCCCTTGGCCCCACTTCCTCTCTATGACGTTGACCTCCAACTTCGAGAGTGCGTAGACGTCGACACCAAACCGCTGGTCCTCGACGTTTGTCTGAACCGCTACGTCTCCGTACTTCCCGTCCCAGAACTTCCTGAAGGCCTCAACTCTCCTCTTGAGTTCTGGCGAGTGAACGACCTTCCCCTTCTCAAACCTAGCCTCTGGATCCATGCCGCAGATGTTCTCGCCTATTATTATCATTATCCCCGAGAGAGCCGCGCCTATCGCTAGGCCTTCCCAGTGGACCCTAGCGACCTCCGTGGATCCGTAGGCGCCTATCACCAGCGGCACCTTGAGTGGTATGCCCCCAACGCTCGTCTCAACGTCAACATTCGGGAAGATTGCCACGTCCGGGTCGGGCTCTATACCCTCGGCGCCTAGCAACCTCGCCTTGATGTTGAAGTGGGACCAGTCCAGGCCGTAGTCTTTGACCGAAGCGGCAGTGCTCCTGCCAAATACGCTAGGGTCAGGGTAGAGGGCCTCCCGCCCCCTGAAAGCGGAGAGTGATACTTGGCATATAAACGGGCATTCCCTTATGCAGAGAGGACACATGCCACTCGCGGGGCTGACGTCCTCAACCCTCGTAATGGTGTTCGTAGTGGACATGGCGTCTAGGTAGGCGGAGTTCCTGAGAGGCGGATGACGAGGCAAGCAAACTCACCTGGCTACTGGTTGCCAGTTACTACTTTTAAACTTTTCCAGGAAAGAACTTAGGAGTGGCTCCGTAACTTGAAAGGGACCTTGAAGTCGGTGAGTATGAGACATGGTAAGCGTGGCGATAGTAGACTACGGCGTTGGAAATTTGAGGAGCATCAAGAGAGCGCTTGAAAGGACTGGAGCAACCTCGATCATAACCTCGAGTAGTAGTGACATTAAGAGGGCGGATGCGATAGTCCTACCTGGCGTGGGCTCTTTCAAGAGTGCGATGCAAAACCTAGGCCCAATGCTTCAATCGCTACATGAAGCGATAGAAGGGGGGAGACCCGTGCTCGGAATATGCTTGGGGCTACAGCTCTTCTTCGAGTGGAGCGAGGAGGGAGGAGTGAAGGGGTTGGGCCTGGTGGAGGGATTCGTAGACAGACTCCCGAGCACCGTCAAGGTGCCGCACATGGGATGGAACAGCATAAACGTAAGGGCTTGGAGCCCCATAATTGATGGCATTCCTAACGGAGCCTACATGTACTTCGTTCACTCATACAAGGTAAACCCCAAGAGAAGCGACGTCGTAATAGCGACCACGACCTATGGTTGCGACTTTCCTTCGATAATTGAGGCCAAGCCAGTGATACTCGGAACTCAGTTCCACCCTGAGAAAAGCGGTAGCTATGGCCTAGCGATCCTCAAGAACTTCGTGAAGCTCGTCAAGCAGTGATCGAATACATCACCTTAATGACTATGCCATCGCCTTCGAGAAACGATGAATGGTAAAGTACTGCCAAGTCTCAACTGCGATGAAGAAGTGCTTTGGACGTTCTTCTCCTATTCCCACTCTATCGTAGCTGGAGGCTTGTTGGTTATGTCGTAGACGACTCTCGTGACCTCCGATATCTCATTTGTTATCCTTGTCGATATCCTCTCGAGGACGTCGTAGGGGATCTTTGCGAAGTTCGCCGTCATGGCGTCTCTGCTCTCCACTATCCTGACGGCGACAGTGTAGCCGTAGGCCCTAGCGTCGCCCTTGACCCCGGTGCTCTTCGTATCCGTCAAAACGGCGAAGTACTGCCACAAACCCCTCGCCAGCCCGGCTCTTTCTATTTCCTCTCTGACGATCTTGTCCGCTCGCCTGACTATCCTCAGCTTCTCCTCCGTCACCTCCCCTATCACCCTGACCGCCAGCCCAGGGCCTGGGAAAGGCTGGCGGTGCACGATCTCGTCGGGCAACCCCAGCCTCTTGGCTATCTCCCTCACCTCGTCCTTGTAGAGGTCCCTCAGGGGCTCCACGACTTTCTTGAACTCCATCTTCGACGGTAGCCCAGCCACGTTGTGGTGCGTCTTTATCTTGTCCGAGAACCTCCTGAACCCGGACTCTATCCTGTCCGGGTATATCGTGCCTTGGAGGAGGTACTCCGCGCCTACCCCTCTCGCGACCTCTTCGAAAACCCTCACGAACTCCTCTCCTATGATCCTCCTCTTCTGCTCGGGGTCCGTGACGCCTTTCAACCTCTCGAGGAACCTCTTCCTAGCGTCCACGAATATGAAGTTCTTTATGGCCTTGCCGAAGTACTCCCTTATCTGCTCCGGCTCTCCCTCTCTCATGAAGCCGTGGTCCACGAACACCGCGTAGAGCCTGTCGCCTATCGCCCTAGCCGCCAGTACTGCCGTGGTGCTTGAGTCTATGCCCCCGCTGAGCGCTATGATGGCCTTTCCATTACCTACCTCCCTTATTATTTCCTCTATCGCCTTCTCTATGAAGTCCTCCATCACCCATTCCGGCTTGCACTTGCATACTTTAAACACGAAGTTCTCGATGATTTTCATACCCTTATCCGTGTGCACAACCTCTGGGTGCCACTGGACTCCGTAGATGGGTCTCTCCTTGTGCTTGAAGGCGGCTACCGGGCAGATATCGGTGCGGGCCAGCACGTGAAATTCGCTGGGGAGGCTGGTGACGGTGTCCGAGTGGCTCATCCACACCTTCTCGACCCTGTCAAGCCCTTCAAGTATGTCGTCGAAGTCCTCCACGTAAACGTAGGTAGTGCCGTACTCCCCCCTCCCTAGGGCCTCGACCTTGCCACCGAGCGCGTGGGCTAGGAGTTGATGGCCAAAGCATATCCCCAGGATCGGTACACCTAACTCCATGAGCCTAGGGTCGAATTTAGGGGAATCCTCTGAGAGGACGCTCATCGGACCGCCGGACAGTATAAGCCCCTTGACGTTGACGTCTGGCGGTAGCGACTTTATCTCCTCGTATGCCTCGTCTCCATGTACCACCTCGGAGTAAACCCTGCATTCCCTCACTCTTCTAGCTATCAGATGTGCGTATTGACCTCCATAGTCAACGACTACTATGCAGTCCATAGTCTCACGCACTTTACCTTAAAGTCCCAGGCGAACACTTTAGGCTTTACTCTTACGTCTCTTACGTCCGTAGTCGAAGGCCTTATTGACTATGGTAGAGCTTGAAAGGTCCGTCAACCTTTAATGAAGTGTGGGTAGTGCATAGCGAAAGCTAAAATTTTAGAAGCTCTGAGGAAAGGTGGCCGCGCATTGAAACCTGCGGCGGGAGCTGATGATAAAAGGCGTCCGTTAAGTCGAAGGGCCTTAAGCCCCGAAACATTTAAATTCGGCAAAAGGTTACCATTAACCAGTTGACTTTGTGGGTGAGAAAGAGTATGTCGTTAAGTCGTGCGCAAGGGCTCCTTATCTCAACGGAAGTTCTTCCACAATGTCTTCGAAGAGCTGTCGACCGTACTTTAGAACCGGATTCTCCGTAGGTGAGAGCTATGCGCTCTAGATTCTGTATCGAGTGTAAGAACTTCGAGGACCGGATGGAAATGGAAGGGGTCGTAGTATGTGCGAAAGGGCACAGCCCTGGTATTGCCTGTCCAGACTTTCAGGACAGGTTTGAAGGTGCGAGAAGTACGGCTTCGAGAACAAGGCTCTGTATCGAGTGTAAGAACTTCGAGGACCGGACAGACATCGAAGGAGTCGTGGTGTGCGCAAAAGGACACACTCCTGGAGTCAGTTGTCCAGACTTCCAAGATAGAACGACTGATGCCTTTTATTCATACATCTATTGGGCCTACCTCTATAGCACTAATAGAACTGACGAGGGCAAGGCTTACTGGGAGACAAGGCTTTCAAGGAGGCTTTCACCTCAAGAATTGGCGTACGCGGTCTTAGTTGAATATTTTGACCAAGCTTTGGACTATGCGGACTTCATTAGGTGTTGGAAGGTCGCAAGAAAGATCTACGGACAGAAAATCCCAGCTATTTCGGGGGTTCTTGATGCAGCATTGGAAAGGTACGACTTATTTGGTGAGAGGACCGACCTGAAAAGAGCTTTCTCGGATTTACTTTACGGGAAAAGATCTCTAAAGGACGTTATCGATGGAATTTCCAAAGGCCTCTACAAGAGGTGATGGACCGGTATGGAGAACGAAATAGTCTACAAGGAAGAACTGGCCCCAGAGATCAAGCTCATGAAGGTGAGGGCACCACTCATCGCTAGAAAGGCGAAATCAGGACAGTTCGTAATTTTAAGGGTAAGTGAGGATGGCGAAAGAATTCCATTAACTCTCATAGACTGGGACCCTAAGAATGGCACGATAACTTTAGTGTTCAGGGAAGTCGGAGCTACCACAAAAGAGCTCGGAAAATTGAATGTGGGAGACGTTATCCACGACTTAGTTGGCCCGCTTGGGAAACCCGGCGAAATAACACTTTACGGTAGAGTATGCGTGATCGGCGGTGGGATTGCCATAGCGGCGGCTTATGAAAGAGCTAAGAAGTTGAAGGAAATCGGCAACAACGTGGTGGCCATCATTGGTGCTCGAACGGCTGAGCAGCTGATCTTTAGAGATGAACTTAAAGGATTGGTCGACAAGCTCTACGTAACCACAGATGATGGCTCTGAAGGAATAAAAGGTTATCCTAGTGATGTTCTTAAGGGCCTACTGGAATCTGGGGAGAAGTTTAATTTAGTCTATGCCGTTGGGCCTGAGGCCTTGATGAAAGCCGTCTCAGAGGTAACTAAACCCTACAAGATTAAGACCATAGTTAGCCTCAACTCCTTAATGGTAGATGGAACAGGAATGTGCGGATGTTGTCGAGTAACCGTTGGTGGTAAGACGATGTTTACATGCGTCGATGGCCCAGAGTTCGATGGCCACTTGGTGGATTTCGAAGAGCTCATGGCCAGGCTCCGCATGTATGAAGAGGAAGAAAAGCTCGCCATTAAAGTTATGGAGGGGTGCGGATGCAGAAGCTAGATGTAAGACTGAAACAAATCCCCATGCCGGAGTTGCCCGTGGAAAAGCGTTTGCAGACGTTCGATGAAGTGGCTCTAGGGTACTCTGAAGAGCAAGCACTGGCTGAAGCGGCAAGATGTCTTCAGTGTACGCACCCTCTTTGCGTGGAAATGTGTCCATTACGCATCGACGTGCCTGGATTCATAAAACTCGTCAGGCAGGGTAATTACGTCGAGGCTGCCCAAAAGATCCGCCAGGAAAACTGCATGCCAGCAGTCTGTGGAAGAGTGTGTCCACAGGAGAGATTATGTGTCCTAGGGTGCAAGAACGTTATAGGCGATCCAATAAATATAGGGGGCCTCGAAAGATTCGTTGCTGACTACGAATTAGAAACCGGGGTAACCATTCCCGATATTGCACCGTCAACGGGAAGAAGCGTGGCCATCGTAGGAAGTGGACCAGCAGGGTTGAGTGCAGCAGCCGAGTTGGCAAAGAGAGGACATCATGTGGTTGTCTTTGAGGCATTGCATGAACCGGGTGGCGTTTTAACTTACGGCATACCGGAGTTTCGTCTTCCGAAGAAGGTCGTAAAACAAGAGATCGACTACGTTAGAAGGCTTGGAGTCGAGATAAAGACGAACATCGTCATAGGCAGGACGCTGACGATCGATGACCTCTTCGACGAAGGGTTTAAAGCCGTCTTCATAGGCTCGGGAGCAGGATTGCCTAAGCTCTTAGGCATACCAGGCGAGAACCTATGCGGTGTCTACACATTAAATGAGTTCCTCCTCAGGGTAAACTTGATGAGGGCGCATCTCTTTCCACGTGGGAGTAAAACTCCAATAAGGGTTAGAGGCAGAGTTGCAATACTGGGCGCGAGAGGGATGGACGCTGCCAGAGCTGCCCTTAGGCTTGGAGCCGAGGAGGTCTGTATATTCTACCAGAGAAAGCTCGTGGGGCGAGTGGATGACATAAGGCGAGGGATAGAAGAGGGCGTAAAATTACAACCATCGACAAAGCCCGTCAAGCTCCTAGGCGACGAGAATCGATGGGTAAAACTCGTTGAACTCGTGAAATTAAAGCCCGGGCAACCGGACAAAACAGGTAAAACGAAATTAATACCAGTGCTTGGCTCGGAGTTCCTATACAGCGCTGAAACGGTCGTGATCGCGACAGACCACGTGCCTAATACGGTCGCGGCGATAAAGACCGCGAGAAACGTAAAGGTTGATGAAAAGAGGAGGACGATTATCGTAGATCCAGAGACACTCATGGCAGCAGACGGAGTTTTCGCAGGTGGCGACGTGGTGAGCGGGGCTGCGAGCGTCATAGAAGCGATAAAAGCAGGCAAGAGAGCAGCACAATCAATACATGCATATCTAATGAAACATTAAGCCGACGATATCCTTTCAACATCCATAATTGGGGTACAATATAATTAATAACTTGCTAGTTTGGCTTTGTAATTCCATTTCCTCACCGAAACTTAACGAAGGGTGAATTTTTGGCCTCATCTATCCCCTCGAGAACCGCTGATAAAGCAAGAAGACCGGCTTCTTCAGCATGGTCTATTAAATAAAACAAGAGCTGCGCCCTTAAGGTGAAGGAAGTAGTCAAATGCATGGCCGGAGGCTTAAAAGGTATTCGCGCTGAGAAGATGGCCTCCTTAAAAAGCAAGGCTACGTCAAAGCGTTAACTTATCGACAGGACTGTTTCTTTGCTATGGCCGAGCGTTGCCCGTGAACAAATATTCTTCTAATATCGTTAATTATTAAACACTTTCTGTACTATAACAAAAATTCACTGAACTATTGTATAAAAAATTGTTGGAATGGCTTTTCAAAAGTTTCAACCAGTAAAGCTTATATGGCCTCCGACCGCGACAAGGTGAGCTGTTTAGGAGGCACGAGGATTACCCTACAGGAGAAGGCCAGATGGAGGTTACGAGCCCGTCACTAGAAACGCGTCAGAGGTACTGGAACAGCTGAATAAGGTAGCGTAAAGTTCGTGGCCCTGCAGTTCACGGGGCTTAGCGGCAAGTTCCACGAGGTCCTAGTACCGAGGAGGATCATCGAGGAGGAGATGATTAATGAGGGCTTGGCAAGGCTTGATGGGTCATCAATAAAGGGCTTTGCGGAGATCGAGGACTCCGACTTGGTGCTCAAGCCCGACCCCAACGCGTACGCTGTCGTGCCTTGGTCGAACGGGAGTTCGAAGACTGCTCGCCTCATATGCGACGTATACTGGAGCTTCGACCGCGGGAGGCTCGAGAGAGACCCCAGGCACATCGCGCAGAGGGCTGAGGAGCACTTGAAGGCCAACGGCTTCACGGCCTCCTACTGGGGACCCGAGGTAGAGTTCTTCGTATTCGAGAAGGTCTCGTGTGACGCCCTCAACCCGTACAGGGGTCAAGCATATTACATATCGTCTAGGGAGGCCTCGTGGAACTCTGAGTTCCAAGCCGGGTACCCGATAAGGTTCAAGGACGGCTACTTCGCGCCTCCGCCCCAAGACACCTTGCTTGAGCTGAGGAACGAGTGCGTGAGAATACTTGAGGAGTGCTTCGAGATACTGTGCGACGCCCACCACCACGAGGTCGCGACGGCGGGGCTTGATGGAATAAAGAAGAAGATAGACCCCGGAGACCCAGTGGATGAGAACGTTTACCTACTAACGCCTGAGAGGAGGAGAGCTTTGGGCATCAAGGAGCTGCCGGCCAGCCTCAAAGAGGCCGCTGAGGAGTTGCAGTCGGACATGGAGTACTTGAAGCCCATATTCACCGACGAGGTCCTTGAGAAGTACGTAGAGATAATAATGGAGGGGCACGTCCAGGTAGCAATAAGGCCGGCACCCCTACGAGTTCTTCCTATACTTCGATGTCTGACGCTAACGGTGGGGTCTTTGCCCGTAACCATTGCCTCTGGCGCGAACGAGACCTCGTCACTTGACCCTGCTGAGCAGGACCTTCAACATCTTCCTTCCATCGCAGAAGACGCCGTCCCTCTCAACCTTCAGGATCCTGTACTTCTCCCCCTCCTTCACGTAGGGGCTTTGGCAGACGCTCCGCAAGGCGCAGTCCGTGTTATTGCACTTCTTCCTCTTGAACGTTATTACGGCGTCCTCGACGGCCATCTTGGCGTCGAGCAAGGCCTCCACCTCGGCCTCGACGACCTTGGCCACCACGACCCACCCCTCTCTTAGGGG
>JAAOZJ010000016.1 GCA_011605835.1 Thermoproteota archaeon | reverse complement strand
AGCTAGGCCGAGCCTCCTCGGGTGGGCCACTCCCTGTCCGTTGACAAAGAGTATCGTCGGCTTGTTCTTCAGCCTCAGGAGGGCCTCCATTAACGGCTTTACCTCTCTAAAGGACAGGAACGTCGGGACGTATGGAAAAGAGGACTCGACGATCGCCACGCTCTTCTCCAGTAGGGAGAGGGAGGGGTATTCGTGAACCGTTATGCAACCGACGGCCAAGCCCCCTCTCCAAGCGACGTCGGCCCCTCCGACGGTCCTTATGGGCTTCTCGAAGTCGTCGTAGGACTTCACCTTGAGCGCCAAAAGCCTTTGGGCTTGTTCAGCTCGCTCGAAGGAAAAGTTGTTCGGAAGGCGATTAGGCATGAGGGCTCACTTCTCTGACGTCCTAGCCCTCACGGCTAAGAAGGCTGGCCCCCTCACGTCTATGACCTTTCTGTTCTCGTTTATGTACCTCCTAGCCACCTCACCTATCTCTACATTTATGTCGCTAGGCAACTTCACCATCCGCACCCTAACGTCGACCTCGCCCGCTCCCACCATGCAAGCCGCCTCTATCCTGGCCGCCGCTAGCGCAGCGAAAGCGTCCACGTACCTTATCCCGGTCTTGCAACCTCTCGACCGGGCCTCCTCGATCAACGGGCTCACTATCGACTGTACATGTGACGGTGGTATCCCGATGACGTTTCCCTCGTACACGACTATTTCATTGAAGGCCGCAGGGCCTACAAGCTTCACCCCCGGGTCCCTCTCGTAGACGTAGACCTCGACTCGCCTCCCGAGGAGCTCTCCCTCGTAGACCTTGAACTCGCAGGGGCTCGGGGCCTCGGCGTACTGCTCAAAGGCCTTGACGATGGCCTCGACGAGTCGCCAGCCAGCCTGCGTCTCGGGCTTGTGCTGCAACGATATCTGCTTGGCTATCTCGCAGTCGCTCAGGGACCACTTGCCGTAAAACTGCGGGTAGACGAGCTCTCTGACGTCCTTGTAGCTGTAGAGTATCATAGCGACCCTTTCGACGCCTATGCCGACGTTCAGGACCGGATACTCTATCTCGTAGTTGGCCAAGGCCACTGGGCTGTAGATGCCGTAGTTGGCAACCTCTATCCAGTCGCCATAGGACTTGACGTAAAGCTCGTACTCGGTGCCGGGGGCGTAGTACTTCGCGGTGACGGGCTTCCTGACTACTTTGAACTCCTTGAAGCCAAGGCTCTCGAGGACCGCTTGGGCTATGTCCCTCCCGTCGTCCGGTACGACGTCCTCGTCCACGACGACGCAGGAGGCCGCTCTGTGAGTCCTGAGGTGGGTCTCGTCC
Organism: Thermoproteota archaeon; assembly: GCA_011605835.1. GTDB lineage: Archaea > Thermoproteota > Methanomethylicia > Nezhaarchaeales > WYZ-LMO8 > WYZ-LMO8. Next base: position 2,098 of record JAAOZJ010000016.1, on the reverse strand, counting down.
TCGTACTGCTCCCTTCGGACCCTTACGTCGACCGAGAAGAGCTTTATCGGCTTGGGCCTCTTGTGCTGCAGGGCCGCTACGGTTAAGAACCAGGCGGTCGTCATGTGAGATCGCAACGTCAGCCTTGTGGGCTCGGGTTTCAAGTCCCTGAACTCCGGGAAGACGTCCCACAGTATTCTCGTCGCCATGGTGTCCTCGACGTCCAAGGCCTTGCTCATCTCCTCTATCAAGTCGTCGCCAGCTATGTGCCCCTTCTTGTAGCTGTGGAGCACTTGCTGGAGCCGCTGGACCTTGTCGGGGGTCAGGTCGGCGACGTACTTCTTTAGCGCTTCGACCCTCTCCTTGCTCAGCCCCACGTCGGGCCTAGGGAGTACGGCCAAGTAGTAGCACCTGTCCAGTATCGCCAAGGCCTCGGGGCCGTACTGCTTCTTCACGTCCTCCTCCTCGACTATGAGCGGGTTCACGACCTCTTCGAAGCCCAAGCTCAGAAATGCCTGCCTCAACCTCTGGCAGACCTCGTAGACTGGATGGGGCTTGCCCACTCCACAGCTCAGTATGTCCTTGGGCTTGAGCCTCTTGGTTGGGATCAGCTTGCCGTAAGCAAGCCAAGCCTCCTCGAAGTTCTCCTTAGACTTCGCCAGGATGTCCTTCACCGGTAGCCTGACCATACACATCCACTTGCCTTAAGTCCTCACCCTTGAGCCGAGGATTCAGAGTTGTTAATCGGCCGAGTCATTAGTGGCTACTTAGGACAAATAAATGTTGTCGTGTTAATGCCCGCAAAGCGCAGGACTTCCGGCAACGCTCGAGGATGTCTTAACGAACAGTTGCATCGCTCGGCGCGGGGCGATGAGGACTTTGGGCGTAGAGAGAATGCGTAACGGGCCCGGCGGGATTTGAACCCGCGACCACCCGGTTAAGAGCCGGGCGCTCTACCGTGCTGAGCTACGGGCCCATGCTTAGGCTCTGTAGGTCTCTTTTAAAAGGTTTATTCTCGACGCACTTCAAGGAGCCTTGCCTGAGAGGAAAAGCAAGAAAAGATGGCGCTTTGAGCATGGCTCGTGAGCGAGAGGCGACATTCGTTACTGCTCCGCTCACGGGCTTGAACTTCATGTCGTACCTTATCACGCCTTCGGGTTGTCGACTCTGCAATGATGGTCCTTCACGACGACAATCGCCAGGTGCTCGGGCTTGATCCCGTACTTCTCCATGTGCTTCGTCGCTATCAATGCGTACATGCCGGGGAATGTCGTTCCGGCGGCCTCTCCCAAAGGGTGTCGCCTGAGGCCCCGAGCCAATACTTGGCCTCAGCCCGCGATGTCCCTCATCTTTTCGACTTCGCCGACCAGTGCCACGTCGTAGAGGCCCTGTCTGGTCTTCTTCCCCAGCTTGCCTTCCTTGACCATGGTCAGCAATAGCTCGTCTGGCTTGTAAATGGCCGCGTAGGGCTCCTTCACCTTGCTCAGCTTGGCCTCGAGTACCTTGACCACGGCATCCAAACCCCTTTCATCAGCGTACCCCAGCAACCCTATTGGGAAGTTGTATCCCAGCTTGAGCGCGATGTCGATGTCTTGAGCGGACGCCACGTCGTTCCTGTTGGGCCAGGCCGAGACGTTTATCGCCGGAGCCACGACCTCGAGCGAGTCCATTTTCTCAGCGTGCTTCTCGGGTATGTCGGGCCTCGCCCACTTCCCGGGCTCCGGGTACTTGTAGAAGCCCTACCCGGTCTTGACGCCTAGGAAGCCCTTGTCGTAGCGCTCCTTGATGAAGCCGTAGGTCGCGTTGGAGAACTCGAGGAACTCTCTGTGCGGCTTCCACTCCGGGAGCCTCTTCAAGATCTCCTCGACAGAGGCGCGAGAGGACACGGCTATGTCTATGCCGCCCGTGAAGTCCGTGAGTTCGAAGGGGCCCAACGGTAACTTGAGCTTGTACCTGCAAGCTGCGTCTATTTCTATGGGCTGCGCTTCTCCTCTCAGGTACATCAAGAAGGCCTCGGTTGATATTGCCCTGTAGACTCGGTTGGCTATGAAGCCGTTGACGTCCCTTTTGCCCAATATGGGCTTCTTGCCGAGCTTCTTGGAAAGCTCGAAGACCATCT